>CAZDUT010000148.1:0-8209 GCA_964508695.1 uncultured Alteromonas sp. | reverse complement strand
TATTGAGTTTTTCAACAACTTATAAAAAACGCGGAGCAACAATGGACAGTGAAAAATATACGCAAAGATTGCAAACGGATGACTAGCCGGACTGCCCCGGCACGATATCCCGGGGCCACACCAGCGTAAATCGCGCACCGCCAAGCGCATCATCGTCACCGGTTTGCAGATGTCCCTGGTGCTGGCGTGCAATGTTATTGGTGATGTACAGCCCAAGTCCAAAACCCATGTTTTTGCTGTCGGTATCGCCCTGATGAAAAGCCTTTTTGAGAGCCGCCTGCTTGCCCTTGAGACCTACGCCGTCATCGGCCACACAAAGTTCACAGGACGATGCAGTAACACGCCAACTCACGTGAATATGCTGACGTGCGTAGCGTAGCGCATTCATAATGAGGTTCTGCGCCGCCACCTGCATAAGGTTATAATCGAAGTCACAGGGGGTATCGTCCCACTCGAAGTCGATGGCTACTTCAGACTGATAAAACGCAAAGTTATCCCGCAGTACGCCCATCAGGGTCTGACCAGACTGCCGTTTAATATTCAGTGCAGGGCGTTGGTGTTGGTTACGGGCAAATTCCAGGTAGTCGGTGACCAACAGGTTAATTTCCTCGATATCTTTTTGTAACCGCTGGCGATAACGTGCAGCGATATCCGGACCAATTTGTTGCAGTACAAACTCCATGCGTGATAACGGAGTTCGTACTTCATGCGCCACGGTGTTGGACAGATCGCGCTGCAGTTGCAACAAATCCACTATGCGTGCTGACATATTCTCCAGAGTACTGGCCAACGGGTACACGCTTGACCCCGGCTTGACATCAGTGGTGAGTTTTTGCGGGGTGTGAGAAAAGCGAATGGCACTTCGCTGCACCCGCAAAATATCGCGCCCGATGGGGAACAGCAGGATCAGCAAGACGACGGCCAGAATGATATAAAACACCAGGGTAAAGGTACGATCGGCTTGCTCCCATTGCGAGGAGTCATCTTTAACCGGGCCAAAAGCCAGCAGCATGCCCTGCTCTTGTTTATAAAAGGTAATTTGATTGTCACTTAATGCAACAGGCACTACCTCGCCATTTTGCAATCTTTCGTTACTCTGCGAAGGAAATTGCACGCTAGTGGGGTTGATGGCACGGACGCCAGCCGCATCGGGTGCCTTCACATACTGTTCAAACACCCTCGGTAAAGACAGCTGATAACTGTTATGCCCGGCCATAATGGTTTCAAACAATACGCCAGCCCCTACCAGCAATCCAATCACTGTCAGGATCAGGATGACATAAACCCGTACAAACTGCCTATGCATGTTCATCCAGACTTAGAATATATCCCCGTCCCCGGATGGTTCGGATGTGCAAGTTGCCACAGCCAGATTGCTGCAACTTTTTGCGCAGCCGGCTAATTTTAAGATCGGCGGCGCGGTCGCTGCCATCATATGGACGCCCCACTATTTGCTGGAACATAAACTCACGGCTGATAGGACTGTCTGAGTATTTAATGAACAACCACAATATATCGAACTCCTGATTGGTCAGGGGGATGGGCGCCCCTGCCCGATACAGGCCTTTAGCGCGATGATCCAGTTTATACTCTCCCAGCTCAACCATGGCGGCTTCCTCCACCACCGGCTGCTTGCGTAAATGGGCATTGATTCTGGCCAGCAGTACGGGAGGGCGCACCGGTTTGGTGATAAAGTCTACCGCCCCCAATTCCAGGCCGGAGATATGAGTGGTGTCGTCACTGACTGCGGTCAGAAAGATAAGGGGACAGTGCTGATCACCACACACCCTTTCAGCCAGTTTGAAGCCGTGGGTATCCGGCAGCATCAGATCGCAGATGATCATATCGAAAACCATTTCATGGCAGTACTTCACTGCCTGCGCCCCATTGACGGCGGTCGTTATTTCAAACCCTTTTTCCGCCAGAAAGTCAGCCACAAGCTCAGCCAGCGGAACATCATCTTCGATAAGCAAGATATGTTTATCCGATACTGTCATCAGTAGCCCCAGGAAAATCGACGACGTTTACGCGTCGCGTCAGGTTTGAAGGTTGCCAGAATGAGTGTTGCCTCACTTAATATTCGCCTGTCACCGGCATCCAGGGCAGTAACGTTCAGGTCAGAAGCGGTCTCGACGTCGACGTCCAGAACGTGACGCTTCGCCTTGTCGCGACACTCTTCCCAGGTCAGGTGCTCGATGGCAATACACACTGCGCGACGTTGCTCGTCGCTATATTCAATTTTAAGCGTAGTCTGGCAGCTTCCACTGGCATCACGCACGCAGGTTTTTGGCTGAATTTTCAATTGCGGTTCAGCGAATACAGGCCAGGCACCGCACGCACAAAGCAGTACGCCCATACAACCGCGTGACAACTTCCTAAAAATGAACATTGATCCCCACAAACCCACTTAAGTAATGGTCTTTGCGTAGCAGCGGACTGATGAGCAAATCCTCATTCATCCCCGTGTGATGCAAGGAGATCACGCCGGTTACCCGCTGCGAAATCCGGTAAGTGCCAGCCAGTTTGACAAAGTAATTTGTCAGGCTGACATCGGTCACATCAGTGTCCCTGCGCAGTCCCCGTTCCTCAGCGCGTAGCCCGTAGTAGTAATTATTCAACTCCGGGCTTTTCAGCACCAGGCCGGCTTCCCAAAAAAAGCGGAAGTCACCTTGCTGATAGCTTTTGCGAAGCGAAAACAATGTTTCCTTGCCGTCGTGCCCCACCGACACATCTTTGGCATACACGAATTTCAAATCCACATAATCAGTCAGCAAAAACAGCTGTAGTCCGGCCATGTAAGAAAATTTTCGTTCAATTTTTTCGAACTCGATGGGCTCACCAGGCCGTGGCCGGCCCACATTGGGAATAAGGTTGCTGACATCCAGAATGGATATTTCCTTATTATCGACGTTAAACAGCACGCCGTCATCATTCAGATAGCCGACGAGATCGAGCAGTAAAAAATCTTCCTCAAGCAACGTATAACCTAACTCAAGGTTCTCGATATAAAACCGTTTTCCATAGTAATACCACTGAGGCACCACATAGGTCTCAAGGGCCTCGCGCTTGTTCAGTGGGTTATCAATGGCCGCGTAGCCCAGCCCAATATCTACGCCCCAGTCTCGCACAGGCACGTGATCGTGCTTACTTTCACTGGCAAGTACGGCCTGCGCAGTGCCAGCTGTCAGTAATAACGTCAATAAAATGTGATGCAATAAAGTCATCAGACAACCAGATATGTGAAATTTTTGTAAACCCACACCCTATCAGCAGGCATACCGGTACTGCCATAGTTTGGCTGCAAATCCTACAAAACGCTACATAGCGCTACAATTGGCTACACAATATTGCGTGATTTGCGGCCCTCGCCTGTGGTTATTTTGTAATCACTCCTCCCGACCCATGGTGGTAGGGAAGAAAAAATCGATTATGAACTAACCCACTCCGAGAGGACAAAACATGAAAGCAAAACTATGGTTCACCCGGCTTTCTGCCATTGCCGCGTTAAGCGCCAGCCTGATGCTGGCCCCTGCTGCTATCGCACAGAAGCATATCAAACAAAACCTTAATCAACTGGTGGCGGCGTCCGCCAGCATCATTTCCGGTGAGGTCGTGTCGGTGTCTGATGGCTTTGACGACAAACAGCGCCCCTACACTGAGGTAACTATCAAAGTCGGTCAGGATGCCAAAGGCAAACACAGCCAGGGTAGCGACTTTACTTTTCGACAGTTCGGCTTGTTAGAGCCACGCGTTATGGACAACGGCAAAGTCTACCTGGGCGTATCGCCAGAAGGCTTCGCCAATTGGGTGGAGGGCGAGCATGTGATCGTTTTTATGAACCCGGACTTCGGCGGTGGTCTGCGTTCGACCGTCGGTCTAGAGCAAGGGAAATTCACCGTGAACAACGGCAAGGCCGTGAACGAAGTCGGAAATTATGGGCTTTTCGAGGATATGGATACCGGCGAATTTAGCACTGAAGAACAAAACCTGATCACCACACCTGGCGCGGTTGATGCCGGTGTATTTATGAACCTGGTTGGCAAACTGGCAGAGGTGAAATAATGAAACTAACACGCATAACAACAGCCTTATTAGCAACAATAACTACCAGCGCATTGGCCGGAGGCCCGCTTTATATTCACGAACCCACCATGCAGCCGTACAAGTGGGATACGTCTAACGGGCCTATTCCGGTATATACCGACGGCGGTCGCCTGATTGAGGATAAAGACGGTAATGAGGTTCAAACTTACAGTGTGTTAGAAGCCGGTACAGTGTTAAACCATGAGCTGACACTGCCAGATGGCACTGTGATCCCAGCTTATACACCGGTTGAGCGGGATGTAACCTATGTGACCGTAGACAAAGCCAATGAGGCCACTGTCCGTGCCGTTGCAGAGTGGAGCAACGTTGAGACGTCGACATTCGAAATGACTGTGCAGGGCACGATTGAGGAACAACTCGGCATTCGGGATGTCAATGGCTCCAATTACCAGGAAATCTACGGTAAAGAAAACGGTTACGGCTTTTGGGTGACCTACGACACCGACGGTGAGATCCTGCAGAATTACTTTGGAGTATCCCGCGATCAGGTGCTGGGCATTGCCTTTCCGGAATGGGCCAACGAAGAAACCGGTGAGATCATTGAAGCCACCGCACTGATGAACGGCTACTTTGTTGACAGTAAAGATCCGAACCTCGACAACCACTCCGGGGTATTTACCCATGAGTTTGGCCATGCCATCAATATGTCGCACTCTCAGGCCAACGGGCATTTGGTTTATATGGCCAGAGGCTACTCGCCGCAATATGACGGTGTACCGGGCTGTCAGGGTACCAACACCTATACGCGCCCAAGCCTGGCAATGGCGAACAATATTGAAACCATGTTCCCGTTTATTGACGTGCGCAGTGCCGCAGGCTACGCGCAGTCTTCTGTGAATATCACTGATGACAAGGTCAACCTTTCTGACTTGTACCCTACCGACGCGTATAAAACGCAGTATGGTTCGATCACGGGCACCCTGCGCACCAAAGAAGGTGTAGAGTATTCAGGCGTCAACATTGTCGTACGAAATATCGACAACCCTTACGAGGACGTTATCACTCAGCAGGCTGGAAACATGACCCAGGGCCTTATGGGCCCGGATGGTAGCTTCACCATCAATGGCCTGACCCCGGGTGCGCGTTACGCCGTGTATTTGGAAACCATTAAGGCCGGCGGCTACCCGACCAGACCTACCTCGTTGGTATCGACATCTGAGTACTGGAACGAAAATGAAAGTGCCAACCCGGCAGAAGACGATGTGTGTGCCATCACGCCAATCGTCGCGCAAGCCGGTACCGCGAGTCAGGCTGATATCTACTTCAATGGTTATACCGACGGCATTCAATATACGCCACTGGTCGAAGCCTTTGTGATTGATCATGCTAAAAACGGTAAGCGCGCGCTTGGAACCACTCAAAGCGGTCTTATCTTTATGTACGATTCTACCGGCAAAAGCGGGTTTACCGTGCCACTGAACGAGAATGGCTCGCCTGCATTACATGCCGCCAGCGTGGCAATGAACAAAACCGCCACCAAAGCGGCCGGCGTCTCAGACTTTGACGGTGACGGCGTGCATACCCCTGCGGTGTGGGACATTCGCGCAAATAAACTTACCGCACTGGACGACCCTAGCAATGGTAGCTGCACACTGGGTAGCTCTGCGGGCATAGCCTCCGCCTCTGTCTGGGATATGAATGACAACGGTGACGTCGTTGTGGGTACTTTCCGTGAAGCCTACAGCGGCGACGCCGAATGTATCGCTGGCAACGGATCAATGGCCGTTCCCGCTATCTGGGAAAACGGTAAGGTCACCCCCCTTAAAGACAACATTGAGTTCGTACCGGCAAGCTACGGTAACACGTTGAACGTGGCGATTAAGGATGATGACGGTAACACCTTACGGACCACGGCCTGGATTCGTGCTGATCGCGTGTCAGGTAATGGCCAAACCATCACCGGTATGACCAATGGGTTTGGGCAGGTTGCCTGGGTAAACGGAAAGTTACGTGATATCTACACTGAGTTTGGCGCCTCCGACTCAACTGTGATTTCAACGGATGGCCAGTATGTAGCATTCGGAGCGCTAAACCTTGATAGTCGTTTCCGTGAAGCAACCGGGATCCGCGTGTGGGACACACAGACAGATACGGTAAGCGAGCTTGGAAGCCTGCGCTGGTGTGAGGATGTCGACTACATCTCACGCTGGACCAATTACTGTGACTTTGGCTTTGATCACGAAAGCCTGGTGGCCGCCGGTGCTGGTGTTCCGCGAATGACGCTGCTGGACGCCAATGACGATCTCAGCATTATTACGGCCCGCGCAGGAAGCCTGCTTTCTGGTGGCTTCAAAGGCGCTATTTACATTAAGGGCCTTGGCTGGATGACCATGGGTGAGTTCTTTGGCAAACAAGGTGTGGTTGAAGCCTCGCAATTTGTGATGGATAACCCGTTTGGAATTAGTGCCAATGGTTCTGAGCTGCTCGGCGGCTTAGCCGGTGCACAAATCACCTTCGATGTGGATATGGACAAAGCCTATGTCTGCAAGAACGGCGTGGATCAGGAACTAAGCTTCCCGAAACAGGTAGTCCAGGCGGTAACCAAAGACGGCGCAGAGTTTGGACGCTGTGATCACCTGAACGATAACTACTAGAACGCGAGCGCGTTCCTCTCCTTGGCCCGCTGGTGGTAACCCCATCAGTCAGGGCCTTTTTTTTACCTGTCCGAATTACCCACACCTCCCCTGACACTGTCTAAAACGGCAGCATTCCCTACGTCGGCGGCACACGCATCTGGATAGACACCGCAGTCAGTGCTAGATTACCCCCCTTAAAAATCAGGTAATACAAGGTCAGGCTACTGCGTAATTTTATGCGCTCGCCCTGCTCCACCAAGGAAATGAATTATGCCCACGCACACTTTATTGCGAAAAACTGCTATGAGCGCACGTTATGCCCTGTCAGCGTTAATGATGGGATGTCTGGCCCCCGCCGCCCATGCCATTGTGCCTATCAATGTCGGAATTACGCCGCCTGAAGGGTTTAGTGGCAATGCGGGGTTAAGTATTAATGGTCAGTCAGGTAATAAGGATGAGCAGGAATATAGCGCAAATGGCGTACTTCGCTACAAACAAGCTGCTGACCTTTTTGTGCTGTTGGGCGATTACAGCTACTCAGAAACCAACGAGGTACGCGATGAGGATGAGCTTTTTGTCCATGGACGTTGGATCCGCCATAACCAGTTTGGCGAATCACTCGATTCAGAGCTCTTTGTCCAGTATGAGTTTGACGACTTTGCCGGCATTTCGGCGCGTAAATTGGTTGGCGGCAATGTCAGATGGCGAAGCCAGGTAAAAAACGACATCACTGAACAGCAGCTTATTGTTGGAGCCGGTGTTTTTCATGAGTCAGAAACATCAGAGCTTACCTCGGTGACCGACAGAACCGTTCGGGCGAACCTGTACATTAACATCGTGCACAAGCACACGGGCGACTTTCCCTACGTAGCGTCAGCGTCTACCTACATTCAGCCCGCTGTAGATGATGTTAGCGATTTGCGCTTACTAGCTGTCGCCAGTCTCAACTTTCCTATTCGTCCGTCACTGAGTGTAGGCTTTGACGTTGAAGTCAAACATAACTCCACGCCTTTTGCCGGTGTAGAAAAAACGGATGTGGATTACGGTGTTTCGCTGAACTATGAGTTTTAGCTATGTCATGCCCTGACTGCATGCTGATTGGCAGGCAGTACTGCATTTTTTGATCGCCCGGCGAACCCACTGCACGGGACCGTTAGTGGTCGTAACTGATCACGCGAATGATACGCCACTGATCGTCCTGTTTTTGCCAGAGGTGCACAAAGCGAGGTCGCGCAACTTCTGTGAAGCTGCCGTCTTGCTGCCTGAGCAAAAACCGATGCGTGCCAAACTGTACCGCCCCGACGCCCTGAATGGGGTGCACTTCATGGTCTTCGGGCACAAACTCTCTGATTAAATTTGCAGCGTCACCCGTCTTACACCGGTCAAGAAAGGCAGGTTCGAGTTCAGCCCGGTTGAATGTTGGATCGTCATTATCCTGATAAAATTCAATGTCTTTATCCAGATAGCGACGCCATTTATCAGGCTCACAACGATTAAATGCATCAAACAACGCGGTATCCTGCTGACGT
>CAZDUT010000147.1:0-8234 GCA_964508695.1 uncultured Alteromonas sp. | reverse complement strand
GCATAGCTCGCAAAATGGTGTTAGCAAATTGCTGCAAAAACAATGAATAAAACCCGACGCATCAGGTCGGTATCTGCTCTGACTATTTATTCTGTTCGCGTGAGAAATGTCTTTATGCCTCCCCACAATACCATAACTTATAAACCCCATGCACTTGTTAACTTTCCCCTGCGTTTGCAAAGCTTTAACTCGTTAACCATGACATTGCTGTCTTACAACAATATTACGCGGCTATCTTTTTCTTGGGTCAACGGCGATGGGGAGCAGACACGTCAGTTTCTCAGGCAACGCCTCCCTTAACTCACTCCAGACCTTCGCGCACCACAAAACGCTCAATAACTAAACACCTTAATTACCTGCCATGAAATCTCTTCATACCTTCAATGAACACTTTGCAGGCCCCAGAATTCAGCACCCATCGGCCGGCCAAATTTTTAACCTTACTTTTCAAGCATTTAAATCAGTATGCATGTAGGCCCGCAAGTTGCATAACCAGTCCAGAACTGTTTAACGAGTGAATGCCCACTCAGCGGGAGATTGAAAATGGATAACTCAGTCAGTGTGGTAACCATTGTAAAAAATCGCATACCGCAGCTTAAGAACCTTATCAAACAGCTGGAGAACAGCACGCTGACGCCAGCTGAACTGATAATTGTCTGGATGACGTCGCCTTCCGAGCACTCGTTGCTTACCAGCGACAAGTTCAAGATTGTTCATAAGTTCGCGGCCAGTGAGCCACTCCCGATTGCCCGTGCGCGCAACAGAGGCATAGAGGCCGCGAACTCTGAACTTGTTGCCTACGTCGCAGTCGATGCACTTTTCTCGCAAGACGCACTATTGCAAGGAGTGAGGGCATGGAAACCAGGAACAATTGTAACCTCGCAACCGCGTCAGGTTAGCGAGAAAGAATATCGCAGGGGCTACGCCAATATCGCATCGCATTTGCACCTGCGCGAAGTAAACGTCAAGGAGACGCATAATGGAATGCCTAGTCATGACAATGGCCGCGCTACAATGTTTTTTATTCATAAAGAAGACTTTGAGAGAACCGGCGGCTTTGATCAGCGCTATACCGGGTTTGGGCTCAACGACGAGGATTTTTTCTCGCAGTGCCGAGAGCTGGGAATAGCATTTAATCGCCTGCCAACAGAAGTGTTTATCCGCGACACATCCCGCGCACTGTGTCCGATTCATCATCTGCTGGACTTTTGCTGCAACGCCGAACAGTTTCGGCGCAAATGGGGGCGCTATCCCCGGCACCAGACACTTAAAGAGTATGCGGATAAAGGTTATGTAAATGCAGACTTCCGGACGCGGGGGCTGCTTGTGCAGCACCGGCCTGACCAACCTGCTCCCCTACCTGAAAAACCTGACCAGTCTCACCTCACAAAAAAACGGATCACGTCGGCGGCATAGGCAAGATTGGCAGGCTTTTGTCGTTCAAATAATTCAACCAGAGCAAGTGGCTTCAAAAGCTTGATCTGGCTCAAGCAATGCGCTTTCGATGCTTGCAAAACGCTCCTACCAGCACAATATTTACTCTACCGGCTAGGCTTTTTAGTCTATCGGTCGACCAGTGCAGTTGGTCGTTGTTTTCATCATATAAGGAGGCAGCGATGAGCGCTTTATCACGTCAAAATCAATTCGATTTCGAAAGCTTGTTTGATCATTTTTTTAGTCCGGCGACCACATCCGCCGCCGGCTTTTTTTCACCACGGGTAGATATCAAAGATAAGGGTGATCACTATGAGATTGCCGCTGAATTGCCGGGGGTGAAGAAAGAGGATATTCATCTTGAATTACATAATGGCATTCTGACGTTACGTGCCGAAGTGAAGCAACTGGATAAAGAAGAAAAAGAGGGACAGGTTATTCGCCAGGAGAGACGTTACGGCCACTTTCAAAGAAGCTTCACTGTTGGCGATGCAGTACACGAGGCAGATATTACTGCCAGCTTTGAAAATGGTGTGCTCAATGTCAGAGCGCCTAAAGTGAAGGCTTCAGAACCCCAGGCACGACGGATAGATATTAACTGAGTTCTTTACAAAACGCCGGTAAGACATTTGCGGCGCAGGTAACCGTGAAGCCGGGTGTATAAAGCATGAATGCTTCCCCGGCCTTCTCGTTCAGGTGCATCAGGAGGCAATTCCGTCACGCTGCCTGATGAGGGTGTTTGCTGCTTTTTTTCCAGGTCATTTACACGAAAATTTATCATCCACTGTTGAGTACTCATCCCAAAGTAGCCCGTATCCTAATCCTATAGGAAAGGTGGAAATACAGTCAGGCCGGATCTTGTGCCTGAATAACTATCACCAATCCCAACAGGCTTCTCCATAACTTTCCTGCTTCTGGCTAGATAGCCCGGCTCATCTCAGTTACGACTACGCTGAGAATGCATGCGGCGTGCAATGCTCTTCATGCAACTTAGGCATAGAAGACACCTTCCAATTACGAAATTATTACAGCCGGAATGAACCTTTTACTGCTTAGTGGATTAAGGATAAGGATGTTGTGCTCCTATTAAGCTTACAAATCATTAATTTATGAGCTCTTAGCGGGTGGTACAGGAGTTGCAGCACAAACACTGAACTCATAATACAAGGAGAATCACGATGGATACTGCAGCGCCAGGTAGTAAAGGTACTAAAGTAGGTAATGGAGTAAGCGAATCAACGCATCCTTATACGGACAAAGCGCAGGAATCGCTGCACTCATCTGTTGATAAACTGGCATCAAGCGCCAGTCGTGCAGAAGAAAGACTGCGCGAAACTGCGGCAGATTCTGCTGAAAATATGTCTGCCCGTAAAAAGGAGATGGAAGCTAAGTGGCAAAAGTCAGGTGTGCGTAACTACGCCGTAGAAAACCCTATTGCAGCCGCAGGTATCGCTTTCGCTGCGGGCATGCTGGTGTCGTCACTGCTTCGCAAAAAATAAGCATGGCCATTGCAAAGGAACAGCAACCGGACGCGGACTTACCGCCTCCGGGACCTCCGGGGACTGATCCATCCTGCCCGTCCAGTGAATCTGGGCGGGCAGACGATTGTTCAGAAAACAAGGATGAGTATGACGATGCTTCGCTGAGCGACACGATAGAGTCAGTTAAAAACGCCTTTGCACATAAGCAAAAGGAGTTTTTTGCACTTTCAGATGTCGTTGCTGCGGAATCTGACCTGGTCAAAAAATCCTTTGTTGTTACCGCTATGTCAACGCTGGCGGCGTTCACATTTGCCTGCTGCTGTTGGCTTGTAGTCAATATGGCCATTGGCATCGTGTTATACAAATTCGGTGTGGGCTTGCTGCCAATAAGCGGTGTGGTGTTGGCTATCAATCTTGCGTTGGCGTTGTTTGCACTCAAAGTGGCAAAAGACGCATACCGGCACCTCACGTTAATGCCTACGTTTGAAGCGATGGTCGGCCAGGTCGGGCTTAAGCGCGATGATGAAGAAGGACAACACTGATGGCGTTATTTCTGTCAAAAGAGATTGCACGTAAGGAACATGCCCATCTGGATTATGCCGTCGCACAATTGCGTAGCGATGAAGCGATTGATGAGGCAAAAATGAACCTTCGTCTTCTTGCGGCCTCACCGATGGTCCTGCTTGGATGGTTTGGTTATGGCGCATACAAAGGCAGTGTTAAACAACACCCGCCTGCTCAGCGTCGTGACGCGCTTCTGCGAATGGCAAGGATTGCGTTGTTCAGAACATTTTTGTAAAAGCGCCCCGTCGGCCGGTGCGATACGCGCTGTTACACCGAGGGTCAGGTTCGCATACGGGTGCTGGTGGGCGTGCTGCCTTACCTGTAAAAAGGCGCACGGTTTTGTCGATTACGGTAGGTAAATATCATCAGGAACCTGATTAGCGGTGCATGGTTAAGACTGAATGCAATCGTATTCATAGCTTTCTATCCTAATAGTCTGATGACTCTTACCTTTTTACCTAATCCTCTTTCCACACCTAACAGTAACAACTACGACGATTTTTTTATTTACGCAGACGGGAATGAGTAAACATATTTTGATGGTAATGACATCACACGACCTACTGGGCGAAACAGAGAAGCCCACCGGGATTTGGCTGGAAGAGTTTGCTTCCCCTTATTATGCATTCGTTGATGCAGGTTACACTGTCACCCTTGCATCACCAATGGGCGGAAAGGTTCCAGTCGATCCCATGAGCCTTGAGGAAGATGCACTAACCCAGGACACCACCCGCTTCGCCAATGACGAACAGGCGAATGCCGCATTAGCGTCTACGATCCCACTTGAGGATGTCAGCGCGTTTGAATTTGACGCAGTTTTCTACCCCGGAGGTCATGGTCCTCTCTGGGATTTGGCAGATAATGAGCACTCCAAAAAGCTCATTGAAGAGATGCTTAGAAACGGTAAATATGTCGCGGCTGTGTGTCACGCGCCAATCGTACTGAAAAACCCGGTCGATGAATCAGGAGAGCCTGTTATTAAAGGTAAGAAAGTAACCGGCTTTTCTAACGCCGAAGAGGAAGACGTAGAACTCACTTCTGTGGTGCCTTACCTGGTAGAAGACGAACTTAAAGCCAAAGGCGGGAACTATCAGGAAGCTGACCCTTTTACGCCAAAAGTATGTGAAGACGGTCTGTTGATTACAGGTCAGAACCCACCGTCATCGAAGCCGGCTGCAGAAGCGCTGATCAAAGCGTTATCCTGATCACAGGGCTGCCGTTCCATGCGGAGCGGCAGCGAACTCTGCGTCCCAACATGTCCCCTGCCCTCGCGCCCCCCAATGCCTGCTCTATCAGGATTTTGCGTCTATACTGATAGTATCAACAACGTTGTCCTTACCGGCGCAATCGTAATATCGGTATGTGGCTACTCACAGACAGCATGCAGGCCAGAATGAACCAGAAACGGCCAGCGCTCTCCCCCGGAGGCTCCCATGCCACTAAGCAGACGCACCTTTCTAACCACGGGTTGTCTTAGCGCCGCCAGTGTTGCTGTGTTTGGCTCAGCCAAACTTTACGCAGCGCCATCCTCCAGCCCGACTACGTCGGATGTACTGGGTCCGTTTTACCGACCCGGAGCCCCCTTGCGCAGCAACCTTATCCCGCCTGGCGTAAAAGGCAACTTATTGACCGTGAAAGGCACCATTTTTCATGACGACGGACAAACACCTCTTGCCAATGCACTGATCGAATCCTGGCAATGCGACCCGCATGAACAATACGACAATACATCGGATGCATATTTGTACCGTGGAGCACAGCGAACCGGCACTACTGGTGAGTATAGTTTTCGCACGCTCATTCCTCCTCCCTACCCGAATGGTGAAGGGGGCTGGCGTCCAGCCCATATCCACTACCGGATTGCCAGCACCGACTACCAGGATTTGATCACTCAGGTGTACTTTAAAGGCGCGCCGCATATTGATGAGCACCCGGCGTCCTCGCACCCCACAACCGCACACCGCATACTTCCCGTCACACCCGATCGAGATGGCGGGCACTACCTGCGTTTTGACATTACTATGAGCAAGACTGTTTCACTTAGCGACGCCAGTCTCGACAAACTGATAGGCCTATACCAGTTAAATCAGGGCATGGCTGAGTTCTTTGTCGTGGATGATCTGTTATTTATTAAGCTTAACGGGCTGATTTTGGAAGGCATGGTTTACCAGGGGAATAATGTGTTTGAAGGAGCATTTGGCGCAAACCGCGTGGCATTTACGTTGAAAGACAATGGCCGCACAGCCTGTGAGATCACGATGTGGAGCTACCCGAACTTTAAAAGATGGACGGAGCGCTACCGCGGCGAAAGACTGATTAAGTATCCTGGCTGAAAGCAAAAAGCCCGCAGCGATACGCAGCGGGCTTTTCTTTTCACGCTAGCGGCGCGGCAAGCAGATCACTTGCACTTATTGCCCCGGCAGGGTTTGTCGTTGCCACCACCATTACCGTTGTCACCGCCATCAGCCGCTGTGATCGCAACCAGGCTCCAATCGGTCCAGGCAGAATTACCCTGGGCGTTCGTGGCCCGCACACGATAGCGGAAGGTGCCTTCGCCACTGCTATCAACATAGCTTTGCACGTCAGCACCAACGGTAGCCACAACCTGTAATGACTGCCAGCGTCCGTTTTTATGCTGCTGTTCACGTTGCACGTCAAACGCCGTCTCATTATCGCTGGCATCTGTCCAGGACAATTCGGCCGTGCCATTCTGCCCGTCCACAGCCATCAGGCTTGAGGGCGCTTGCGGTGGCTCTGGCTGAAGCGGCGCAGCCTGAGTCATGGCACACTGTTGAGTTGACGCGACAGTCGTGTTGCCGCTGAGATCCCGAGCCCGTACTGTGAAACAGTATTGGGTTTCAGGCGAGAGACCCGTCGCTGTGTATTGCCTTTCGCTCTGCCACTCGCTGTCAGCACAGGCGGAGTCGCCCAGCGTACAGACAAACTGGTAGCTCACGGCACCTTCGCGATCATCGGTTGCTATCACAGCCTGCATCTCAACATCGCTGTCACTTAGTGCAATGGGTGTTTGCGCAAAGCTCATAGGGTTTGGGTCCGGCGGAGTCGTGTCGGCCACGCCCAGTGCCACCTGCCCGTTTAAATAATAATACCCCTGACTGCCATATGCTGTCGTGTAGTTTCCACCCGTGCCATAGACTTCCAGGGTGTACATTCCTTCTGCCACGCTGGTGCTGATACGGGTACTGGTTTCGACACTGTCAGCGCTGTCGGCCACCAGAGCTCCCTGGGCATCATACAGGCGTAGCCCGATATCGAGGTTAGCACCACGACGACGTGAACGGGTAAACGCGTCCCAGGCTGGCGTCGCAGTGAGCTCTAAGGCTCCGGTACCAGCCATAAACTGGAACCAATCGCTGTCACCTACGCTTATAATGCCCTGATTATCGGTATTGGCATTGCCTGGATCGACTTCGCGGTTGGTCGAGGTGATCTGTCCGCTGCCATCTATCGTCAATGATGCCGGGTTACTTTCACTGCCTTTTACATCGTCACTGGCGCCTAACTGATTGGCAATAATGGCAATATCATCCTGTGTCTGGTTGGCACCAGAATAATCACCGCGACTCCATTGTGTAAGGTTTTTGTAGTAACCCACACCCATAATAGGCGCCCAGCTGGACGGCTCGTCATCTGCCCCGAGGCCACTGTAGTAGCTGTCTGATGAGGTGCCGTCATGACTTAGGCCAAAGTTATGCCCCATTTCGTGGGAGCCGGCCTCAGCCATATAACTGGCGGCCCCGTTGCCAAGACGGTTATAGTAGACCAGCGCTGGCTGGTAGTAGGTGTAGTTGCTGCGTCCCCAGACACCGACATAAGCTACACCACCAGCTCCCTGACTTGGCATCGCCGTGCCATTGGCGTCTGTATCTTTGGTAAACAATAACCAGCCTGTGTCCGGACCAAAACTGGCCGGGGCCTCGGTAGTAACATCGACATCAAAGGCCGCATAGTCTTCGGCGACGCGTGTCCAGATTTCATGAATGCGACTGCGCTCTGCGTCACTAAATGATTGCGGATCGCCGTCCAGGTCATAGGGCACAGCGCTGTAACTGGCACCGCCGCCCCAGGCCCGCCCACTGATTTGCCCACCATCAAAATCCAGATAAATTGTGTTTGCCGCGCCAGGGTTGCTATGCAGTGCAAGTACATCGCTGGTCGACAAAGCCGTGGCGGTTGTCGGCTCGTTCGCGGCAGGCTCGGTAAACTCTACCAGTCCCTCCTCCACGTAAAATAGTTCACCCTGTTTATCTACATCCATCAGTAACAGATCGACAGCCGGGATACCTAGATTGGCTAACCGCTGCAGAACCCTTTGCTGGGCCGGCTCCGGTAGTGCTGAAAGACTTTGCTTGAGACGTCCCTGTGGAATGTTTTCCATAGCCTGAGGCGGCACTTCTGCCTTTGCCCCTGCGCTTTGGTTCGCTGACGCAAAGCCGGGGGCAGATAAACTGACCAGCCCCAGAAGAATACCTAACTTTGCTCGCTTAAACTGTTTCATGCAGTGCTCCACATTACTGAATGGGGTCTTACAGGCTGAATGTGCAGCCCTCGTGCTGCCAGTGACATCCGCCTCAACAGAGCAAGGCTCTGCAGACCAATTAACTCGCACCCACCAAATGATGTGGGTCGCTGCACCGGCAACCCGGTGTAGCGACAAAAAGGCTAACAAAAAGGAAAATAGCGTCAGGTATGCTCCACGCTCTGTCTGTGTCGAAACCTATACCTTTGCACTCA
>CAZDUT010000146.1:5535-8270 GCA_964508695.1 uncultured Alteromonas sp. | reverse complement strand
CGTCCCGTTATCCTCCCTTGGTCTGACCGCGAAAGGGGGGGGCAACCCGCCCATTAGTCTGTGTATAAATTCGTATACGATCCAATAGCCAGCACTATTTATTGTGCTGCATAAGTTACTATTCTAACGTATAACCGGGAAATAAAGACACTCAATCTGTCTTAGGATTTCCTGTATTGTTACCGATATAGTAACGCTGCTTGAAATTTCAACAAAAAAGGTACCCGATATTATCCGGGTAGTGAGAAAACTATGAAGAGCCACAAGGCATTACTGATGGCGGTTATCTGCGCCCTGACCATGCTGTTAGGAAAGGCGACCGCTGTGCCACTGAAAGAAGGGGCACCGCAAACCTATACGGTTAAAAAGAATGACACGCTGTGGGACATCGCAAACATGTTTCTTGAACAGCCGTGGTTATGGCCGGAGTTATGGCGGAACAATACGCAGATCCAAAATCCCCACCTTATCTATCAGGGTGATGTGCTGACTATCCGCTACATTGATGGCGAGCCTGTGCTTACCGTTGAGCGCGAAAAGCCCGTTTTAACATTGTCGCCGGACACGCAGCGTCGTCAAAAGGCGCAGCCAATCGATACACTGGCATGGGAAACGCTGGCGCCGTATTTGCAAAAACACGTGTTTTTTGAAGGTGAAGACTACGAGGACTTGCCTCATCTGCTGGGTAACCACCGTGGCAATGTGCAATTCGCCAGCGATGACCTGGTGCTGAGCCGTAAACATGGCCGGGCTGACGATCAGTATCGCGTCGTGCGCAAGCAGTCTACGATAGTCAACATGGACGGCGAGGAACTGGGTGTGCAGGCATACCACATTGCCGATGCAAAAATGATCGAGGACAGAAAACTTGAACAGTGGCTTGTGAAAGTCGAGGACTCAAATCAGGAAGCGCGTCGCGGCGATCGTCTGTTTGCTGATGAACAGGAACCGGAACAGGACTTAACGTTACAGCCTGCCAACCGTCAGCGCGGTCATATCGTCGGCAACCTCCACCAGTATACGCTGCTTGGCAAACACGATGTTGTTATTGTTGATATCGGTGAACAGGAGCTGACACCGGGGACCGTTATGGGGATCTATTTCCAGGGGCCGGATATTATCGATGGTAAGGAGCCACAGTATGCCGGTGACGCTGGTGTCGTGAAAAGCATATTCAGCGATGGTTCGACCGTAAAGCAGCCCGCTATGAAAATTGGTGAGCTTATTATTTTCAAAACGTTTTCTAACGTCAGTTACGGCATTATCACCAGCGCCAAAGAGCGGGTGAAACGCGGCGCTATCGTCGCCGCGCCATAAAATAGCGTGCCGTAAGCCAGGGAGCTGCGGCATGACTTTTCAAAAAAACCGCCACGCACATGCGTGGCTTTGCATTGCCAGCATTCCAAAAGTGTCGCCGGGAGAATGGCTGAAACTGCTGACGCATTACGTCACGATGGATGCGCTGCTTGAACAGGGGGCGGCACAGAACCCTGCGATTGCACAACGGCTTAAAACGATTAACTTACGCTGGGTAGCACGTGCTGAAAATTGGCTGGCACAGCGTGAGGAGCACACTTTGGTGTGCTACGGCGATGAGGCTTATCCGTCATCGCTTAAGGAGCTGACGCATCCGCCGTTGATCCTGTTTGTGACAGGAAAGCCTGCGTGTCTGGCCATGCCTCAGCTTGCAATCGTAGGCAGTCGGCGTGCGTCTCATGTCGGGACGCAAACGGCAACGCGCTTCGCACAACAGCTGTGTCATGCCGGACTGGGGGTGACCAGCGGTCTGGCATGCGGCATAGATGCCGCCGCTCACCGCGGTGCACTTGCCGCAGGCAGCACCATTGCGGTAATGGGCACGGGACCCGATACGGTCTACCCGGCGCGCCACCGTAAGTTACATGATCAAATTGTCGAGGCCGGTGGTGCCGTGGTCAGTGAGTTTTTCCCCGGCGTCGGACCACGTCCATATCACTTTCCGCGACGTAACAGAATTATTGCCGGATTGAGTTTGGGAACGCTGGTGGTGGAAGCAACAATCAAAAGTGGCACCTTGATAACGGCAAATTTGGCCGCAGATCTGGGGAAAGAGGTTTTTGCAGTGCCCGGTAGTATTCTTCATGACTGTTCCAGCGGCTGCCATCATCTTATCCAGCAGGGCGCTATGCTGGTTACCTCCTGTAATGATATCCTGGAAACACTTGGGCTGGAGGCCTGCACGGCGGGCGCTGACGAGGAAGTAGTAAATGAAAAAAGTGAAGCAAACTGCTTGGCAACCGATAAATTATTAGCTAGTGTGAATTTTGACGTCACCGCTATTGACGTTATAGCCGAACGCAACGCCTTGCCTGTTCATGAAGTGATGGCAACATTACTAGAATACGAGTTGCGTGGTTGGGTAGCCGCTGTCCCTGGTGGCTACGTTAAATTGAGGGGGAAATAACATGTTCGACATCCTCATGTATCTGTTTGAAAATTTCATCCACAGTGAAACCGAAATTAGGGTCGATCAGGACGAACTGACTGAAGAACTCGTGCGCGCCGGGTTTCATCACGATGAAATTTA
Source organism: uncultured Alteromonas sp. (assembly GCA_964508695.1). Classification (GTDB taxonomy): domain Bacteria; phylum Pseudomonadota; class Gammaproteobacteria; order Enterobacterales; family Alteromonadaceae; genus Alteromonas. The sequence continues at coordinate 5,704 of CAZDUT010000146.1, read as the reverse complement.
CAAAGCGTTGGCATGGCTGGAAAAGCTGGCTGCGTTGCAGGAAACAGATATCAAGCCTTACTTCTGCAAGGGAATTAACTCCAGCTTAAGCCGCATTTACACGCACGAAGAACAAATGCGCCTTGATGTAGAATGCCGGGGTTTTCTGTTGTTCCTTGAACAGGTTGGA
>CAZDUT010000146.1:0-5525 GCA_964508695.1 uncultured Alteromonas sp. | reverse complement strand
TGCTTGACGCCTCCACCCGGGAAATGGTTATCGATCGCGTAATGGAGATCGACTCAAGCGAGTTCTGTTTGGAAGATCTCAAATGGGTGGTGCTGATGGTACTGTTTAACGTACCCGGCAAAGAAAATGCCTACGCACAAATGGAAGACTTGTTGTTCGAAGAAGCCGACGGCACCTTGCACTAATGCAGATGCCTTTTTTCTCGGATAAACCGGCTTTCTGATGTCGAAAATTGACCATTCATTATTCAGTGCCAATGAACATGCGCTGGAACATACCATGGGGGATTGCCCGGAGTGTGGCAAACCCCTGCATATAAAACATAGTAAATCAGGACCGTTTGTAGGGTGTTCTGGTTACCCGGAATGTGCGTTTAGTAAGCCCCTTCATGATACGCAAACGACGCTGCTGAAAACCATCGACGGGGCGTCGTGTCCACTGTGCGACTCGACGCTGGCGATCAAGAAAGGTCGCTATGGTATGTTTATAGGCTGTACCGGCTTTCCGGCATGTCACTATATCGCACCGCTGAAGCCTCAGGAGAACACGGCGGTGACATGTCCGAAATGCCAGGCCGGCAAGCTGGTATCGCGGACCAACAAATATGGTAAGCAGTTTTTTGCCTGTGATCATTATCCCCAATGCCGATATGTGCTAAATTCCCCGCCCGTCGAAACACCCTGTCCGGCATGCGGCTGGCAAGTACTGATTAAAAAGAAAGGCTCATTACAGTGCCCGCAGCCGGCGTGTGGTTATAAACAATCAGAGTAGAGAATGCCCGTCATGCACGATGACACCCGTCAACCTAACGAACCCCAGTCAGATCCTGTTGTCGATGGCTTTTATGCCGGAAAATTATTGGTCTATCCCACCGAAGCGGTTATAGGCATAGGCTGTGATCCCGACAACGAAGAAGCGGTAATGGCGTTACTTGCGCTCAAGCAACGCCCGGTTGAAAAAGGACTGATTCTTATTGCGGCCACGTATTCACAGCTATTGCCTTATGTGAATGACAGCGCCATCAGAATGGATCGGCGAACAGAAATATTCTCGAGCTGGCCAGGGGCGAACACCTGGCTGTTGCCGAAGTCGGCGCACGCACCCGCGTGGGTAACAGGCGCCCACGATAAGATCGCTGTGCGCGTGACTGACCACCCCGTCGCTCGCGACTTGTGTGAGCGTTTGGGCAAGCCGATTATTTCAACCAGTGCGAACATCTCTGGCACAGCGCCTGCCACCAGTCAGCAGGAGGCGCGCAACGCATTTTCGGACAAGGTGATCTACATCGACGGCGACGTAGGGAAAAACACCAAACCCAGTGTCATCCGTGATGGTGACTCTGGCGCAATTATCAGAGAGTAAATCATGGCAGAGACCCCTAAACCACTCACCGAAATTGATACCCAGGTCGCTGTCGAGCAGGTAAAAGCGTTTTTACTGAGCTTGCAGGACAATATCTGTCAGACGCTGGAGCTGGCTGACGGTAAGGGACAATTTGTCGAAGATAGCTGGGAGCGCGAGGAGGGCGGCGGTGGCCGCTCTCGGGTGCTAAAGCAGGGGGCTGTCATCGAGCAGGGCGGTGTGAACTTTTCCCATGTGCATGGCGCGGCAATGCCGGCGTCTGCGACGGCGTCCCGGCCTGAGCTGGCGGGGCGAAGCTTTCAGGCAATGGGCGTGTCACTGGTCATTCATCCGCACAACCCTTATGTGCCGACTTCGCATGCCAATGTACGTTTTTTTATTGCTGAAAAGCCCGGGCATACCCCTATCTGGTGGTTCGGTGGCGGTTTTGACCTCACGCCTTTTTATCCGTTCAAAGACGACGTTGTTCATTGGCATCAGGTGGCAAAAGATCTGTGCGCGCCTTTTGGAGACCAGGTTTACCCAAAATACAAAACCTGGTGCGATGAGTACTTCTACCTCAAACATCGCAACGAAACCCGTGGTGTGGGCGGATTGTTTTTCGACGATTTGAACGAGTGGGGCTTCGAGCAGTCTTTTGCGTTTATGCAGGCAGTCGGTAACGGTTTTTTAGATGGCTATATACCCATTATCGAAAAACGCAAGCAGACGTCATTTGGTGAGAAGGAACGTCAGTTTCAGCTTTACCGCCGTGGGCGCTACGTAGAGTTTAATCTGGTGTATGACCGTGGCACGCTGTTTGGCTTGCAAACAGGAGGCAGAACCGAGTCTATTCTGATGTCGATGCCACCACTGGCACGCTGGGAGTATGACTATCAGCCTACCCCAGGGAGCGCAGAGGCGAAGCTCAAAGATTGGCTATTGCCGACTGACTGGTAGTGCAACACGCCGTTAGTTGACATGGATCAAGTGAGCCCCTCGTCAACCTTAGGTGCTGACTAACGCGTTGTCTTGGATCAATATTTTTCATTTTGTAGGCCGGTAGGGTTAACCCCATCAACCTGGATACAGAGAATAAAAATGAAACAATCACTCCTTGCACTTATCGTTACCGGCACGGTTTTCAGTCCGCTTGCGCTTAGCCACCAGACCGGTGATCTTATCCTGCGCGCTGGCGCAACAACGGTCGCGCCCGACGAAAATGCCTCTACAATCGTTGCAGGCAATACCGATCTGGGCGTGTCACTCACCATTGATAGCAGTACGCAACTCGGTCTTAATATTGCTTATTTCCTCACCGATAATGTCAATATAGAGTTGCTGGCGGCGACCCCCTTTTCCCATGACGTGAATTTTTCAGTGGCCGATCCGTTGGGCACCGGCAATAAGCTTGGTAAGGTCAAACATCTGCCACCAACATTAACGGTTAACTATTACCTCAATGATGCCGGCGCCGCTTTCCAGCCGTACATCGGTGCAGGACTGAATTACACAATCATATTCGACGAATCCTTCACCTCGGCAAACAAGGCGGCCGGTCTCAGTGATCTGTCACTGGCTAATTCCACCGGATTGGCAGCGCAGATAGGCATGGACTATATGCTGAGTAATGAGTGGCATATCAATGCTTCTGTGCGCTGGCTGGATATTGATACTGACGCCAGTTTCAGCGTCGGTGGTGCAACCGGCCGGGTAGCGAGTATTGAAATTGACCCGTGGGTGTATACGGTGTCTGTGGGCTATAGTTTCTGATACCTGCCATGCCGCGTCAGGCATCGTGCGAAAGACCGGGTATTTGCTACCCTTCGGTGTTTATCATGTGCGTTGCAAGCTGATCCAGGTCATTTAGCAGACGATTTGCCAGCGTCATATCGGACACTGTGTCAAACATGGCTTTACGCATACAGTACATCCACTGCTCTTTCAGGGCGGGTGTGATGGTATATGGCAGGTGCCGGGCGCGGAGACGGGGATGCCCGCGTTCCTCTGCGTAGGTTTGTGGGCCACCTAACCACATCGACAGGTACAGATAAAAGACATGACGGATGTTAGCCAGCGGTTGCGGGTGGAGTGCATGCAATGCGGCTACCGATGGATCGGTCTCCATGATATCGTAAAAACGGTCCGTCAGTTGCCTGACCGCTTTATCGCCACCAATGGCGGCATAGGGTGTATTTGCAAAAGGCGTCTTTTTTTTCCGCAAAAATGAAAACAGTCTCATGAAAAAATTTGCCGTATTTGGTAATCCAATAGCGCACAGTCTATCACCTGACATCCATCAGATGTTCGCAGACCAGTATCAAATGGATATCGAGTATACGCGCATCTGTGCAATGAAAGAGACCTTCGAGCAGGAAGTCACTGCATTTTTCCACACCGCGCATACTACGGGCTGTAATATTACGGTGCCGTTCAAAACGCGCGCATTTGAAATGGCAGACGAAACCGATGCGGCTGCGAGCGCGGCACGCGCGGTAAATACATTGATGCAAAAGCACGGCAGGCTATACGGATATAATACCGATGGGGCAGGGTTGGTCAGAGATTTAGCCTCGTACAACCTAAGCCTCACTGCTAAACGTGTACTACTCGTGGGGGCAGGTGGTGCCGCGCGAGGGGTGATCAAGCCACTGCTTGATGCCGGAGTAACCGCGATTGTTATAGCGAACCGAACTCCCGCAAATGCACGGGAACTGGTCAGTCAGGCTAATGACCCCCGGGTGACGGTCGCGGACACCACTACAGAGGGGGCAGATCTTATCATCAATTCAAGTTCGGCCAGTTTGCACAACACTCTGCCCGACTGTATGTCACCTTCCTGGTTCAGCGAATGTGAGCTGGCGTACGACATGGTGTATCAAAACCAACCCACCGTATTTATGCAGTATGCAAGAGAGCAGGGAGCGACCCTTCAGGCTGATGGGCTGGGTATGCTGGTGGAACAGGCAGCCGAGGCATTTCGTATCTGGACCGGTTTAGATCCAGACACTGCCGGTATCAAAAGCCACCTGAGGAACGATCAACCATCATCCTCGGCGAGATAATCATTTTTAAGTTGGACATAATTGTCGGCAGACTGCGCGAGAAAGTTGCGTTCACTGTCTTTTAGCGGACGCTTCTTCTGCATCGGATTGCCGACATACAGATAGCCACTTTCTAACACTTTATTTGGCGGCACTAGCGTGCCGGCACCGATAAACACCTCATCCTCGACCACGACACCATCCATCAGCACCGCACCCATACCAACCAGAATCCTGCTCCCAAGCTGACAACCATGAAGCATACAATGGTGACCAACGGTGACATCCTCGCCAATGACCAGTGGGTGCCCATCGGGATTAGATACCGATTTGCGGGTCACATGCAAAACTGTGCCATCCTGAATATTACTTCGCTTGCCTATACGAATCGTGTTCACGTCGCCACGTGCAGCGACCAGTGGCCAGATGCTGGCATCATCTCCAAGTATGACGTCGCCCACAATCACCGCACTTTCATCTATATAACACCCCTTACCGAATTGTGGTGTTATACCTTTATAGCTGCGTAATGCCATCCCAATACCTCCTAATAGGCTAAAGCGGCCGTATTATGAACATAATGCGGTAATTCTGCACAAACAAACGCAATATGACAGTTTTTTTTAAATAACGGTTGACGGTGAGGATTAAATCTCTAAAATGCGCATCCGCTTCGGCAGGAAAGCAACAACGCTTAGCCCGCCAAGCTAGTCACTGCTTACTTTATAGGCTAGTTGTGGCAAGGGTTTTACGAAAACTTGATTGAAAATAAATTTCAAAAAATGGTTGACGCAAAATTCGAAAAGCGTAGAATGCGCACCTCGCTTCGGGGCACTGACTTAAAGCAGTAAAACGAAGCCGCAAACGTGAAAACGCTAACGAAAAGAAATTTTCAAAAAGTTGTTGACACAAAATGCGAAAAGCGTAGAATGCGCATCCCGCTTCGGGGTAACGCCAGAAGCAAGCGGTAATCACAGCGGTGATTATACGCAGCCCAAACGGCTAAAAACGTTCTTTAACAATTTAAACAAGACAATCTGTGTGGGCACTCGTTAAGAGTGTCAACCGACGATTCATATTTCGATATATTTAATTGAAGAGTTTGATCATGGCTCAGATTGAACGCTGGCGGCAGGCCTA
>CAZDUT010000145.1:0-8291 GCA_964508695.1 uncultured Alteromonas sp. | reverse complement strand
GAAGGGTATCGATTCAGTACTGACTGATATGCGTGCCCGTGGTGAGAAAATCTAAGGAAGCCTAACATGCGTGATAAAATTAAATTAGTTTCTTCAGCAGGTACTGGATTCTTCTACACCACTGACAAAAACAAGCGTAATATGCCGGGCAAAATGGAGATCAAAAAGTTTGATCCCGTGGTTCGTAAGCACGTTATGTTTAAAGAGGCAAAAATCAAGTAAATAACACTTGCTTTTGTCTCCACGAAAACCCGGCTTTTGCCGGGTTTTTTGTGTGTTAAGCTACTGACTCACAGGTTTTAACCGTTACGAGGATAATGTGGCCCGCTTCTCTTCCCGCGCAATGAACAATGTGGTGATTTTCGCCATGCTGCTGATGATTGCGCTGTTCAATCTGGAAAGTTTCCTGCCTGATCCCGATCCCCGTCAGCCGGTCAGTGTGCTGTCAGAGGACGATTATGTGTTACGCATTGAGCATCAGGATAATGTGCTGGAGCGGGCCGGTAGCCAATGGCGGCAGACCTCAGCGCGCGGTAACTTAAGCGTCACGCCAAAACAGCAACTGAACGCCTGGCGACAGGCAGTGCTTACCCCGACGCACCAGCCGGACGCCGTGACACCGGATTCAGCGCAGGTGGTCGTTATCTGGCTGGCGGGCGAAAGCCAGGGCCGGGTACTGGCGCTGTATCAGACCGCCGGTCAGGTTGCCGTAAAATTCAATGGGCAGTGGTATACCTTAAGCGGCACCACAATGCAGCAGCTGCTGCCCTGGCTAACTGCGGAGAATAACTGAGCATGCCTGAGTTACCCGAAGTCGAGGTCAGCCGGTTAGGGATTTCGCCCTGGCTTATCAATGAAACCATCACGGCCGTTGTCGTGCGGGAAAGACGCCTGCGCTGGCCGATTCCCCAGGACATAGAGCAAGCCATTGGCCAGACCATCTCCAATGTACGCCGGCGTGCCAAATACCTGCTAATTGATACCACGCCTGGCAGCATCGTGCTGCACCTGGGGATGTCAGGGAAGCTGCGCGTGATTGATGCCGATACCCCGGTGCAAAAGCACGATCATCTGGACATTGTGCTGAGTTCAGGTAAATGCCTGCGTCTGAACGATCCACGGCGTTTTGGGGCGTGCCTGTGGCAGTTGCCTGAAGAACAGCTCACCCAGTTTTCCCGTCTGGGGCCGGAGCCACTAACCGATGACTTCGACGGCGAGCAGTTGTATGCCCGTTCGCGCTCACGACAGATGCCGGTTAAGTCACTCATCATGGATAATCAGGTGGTGGTCGGCGTCGGGAATATTTATGCCAGTGAGGCGCTCTTTATGGCCGGCATCGATCCGCGCCGGGCCGCCGGCCGGATCAGCCGTAAGCGCTATGTCTTGCTGGCTGAGTGTATTAAGCAGGTGCTGGCCAAGGCAATTACCCAGGGCGGTACCACCTTAAAAGATTTCGCCCAGACCGACGGTAATCCGGGTTACTTTGCACAACAACTGAATGTGTACGGGCGAGCCGGCGACGCGTGTTTGCGCTGCGACGGCAACATAAAAAGCCTGGTTATCGGGCAACGCAATACCTATTTTTGCAACCGCTGCCAGCGTTAGTTTTGACCCTTATGGAAACGTTTGATCAGGGCTTTTTCCACTTCTTCATGGCAAAAGCCACTGACATTGCCGCGGTGCATGGCCACTTCTTTCACCAGTGTGGAAGAGATAAATGAGTTCTCTTCTGCCGGGGTTAAAAATACACTTTCCAGTTTGGGGTTAAGCCTGCGGTTCATGTTGGCCAGCTGAAACTCATACTCGAAGTCCGACACTGCACGCAAACCCCGGATCAGGATGGTGGCGTTTTGCTGATCAGCAAAGTCAGCCAGTAACCCGGTAAAACCGACCACTTCCACATTCTTTAAATGCGCAGTGACTTTTTTAATCAGCTCCACGCGCTCATCGAGCGTGAACAGTGGTTTTTTGCTGGGGTTAGAGGCAATCGCCACAATGACATGAGAAAACATGTGCGATGCACGCTCAATCAGATCGGCGTGGCCGTTGGTAATCGGATCAAAGGTGCCGGGGTAAAGCGCTCGTGTATGCATAGGATGTAAGTTGTTTGGCGATTTTTTGCAAACAGTATCGGTAATTCACGGGGGATTCAATGACTGAAGTTTTAAATTCATTGGTTTATATTACTCACACCTTTTACTCTACTAAGCCAACTGCATGAGTCATCACACAAAGCAGCACAACCCGCTACGCCATTTGAACCAGGTGTTCGACCATATTTATGTGTTAACGCTGCCACACGCCACTGACCGACAGCGCGCCCTGGAGCAAAGTCTTGAAGGCGTGGACTATGAACTCTTTTACGGCCAGGATAAGAACGCGTTGAACGATGATGTGCTCAGTGATCCCACCATTTACGATGATGCTCATCACCGCAAAATTAAACGCACAACACGGGGCATGACCAAGGCTGAAGTCGCCTGCGCGCTATCCCATCGCAACATTATGCAGGATGCCCTGGACAACGGTTTTGAACGTTTTTTAATTCTTGAGGACGATGTGTTGCCCATTGCCGATGCGATTGCACAGCTACCACAGGAGCTGCAGGAGCTGCCGGAAGACTGGCAAGTAATACTGCTTGGCTATTACGGTGAAAAGCGCAATAGCCTTGGGGCGAAGTTACAGCTGGCCTGGTATAAACTCTGCAGTAAGTTACATATTGCTAACTGGCAGCACTTCGATCCCGCCTTATTCAGGCGCATGCTGCCCAGGTCCTATTCACTTTCATTTAATCATTTTCATAAAGCATTAGGGACACATGCGTATGCGATAAGCGCCAGTGCCGCCCGCCACTATATTGCGTTTCAGACACCGGTGAAGGTTCAGGCTGACAGAGTGTTTCTTTACTATTTCACTCAGCACGCATTAAAAGCATTTCTTCCTAAACGCCGATATTTCACGCTTTCAGAATTAGCCAAAAACTCGTACATTCAAAACGACCGCAAAGGCTAAAACGCAGCGGTTGCATCGCTTAACCGTGATAGCCTCGCAGTAATTGCTGCCAGTCGCTTGCCTGCCAGTGGAAGTTTGGCTCACGGGCTTTTTCCTTATTCAGCGAGCGTAACAGACGATTAAGGTTTTGCTGTTTCCATCGCTCACCACTGCGGCGGTAACAGCGGTCAAAGTCGATGATCCATACCTTGCCGTTATCATCGACCATGATGTTGCGAATGTTCAGGTCATGATGGTAAACCTGATGATGATGCATGTGAGCGATTGCCAGGCCGATACGTGTCCATAACCCCTCAACAGCCTGCCCCTGGCATAACAGGGCGTGCACATCCTGGCTCCGGGGAATAGTCAGGGTGATTATGTCGGCGTGATAAAAGACCCCCCGGCGGTGCACGTAAGCCGCGACCGGTGTTGGTACGGCAATACCGTCCTGACACATGCTGTGCAGCAACGAGAACTCCCGAAACGCACGGGTATTCATGACCCCGGTGTACAGATACTCGTCGTTTAACACCTTACCGATAAGCCCGCCACGACGATAATGACGCAATACCCAGTTCTGGCCCTCGTGATGAATAAACAGTGTGGTGCCACGGCCTGTCGCGTGACCTGTCACGCTGCCGTTTCGCTGCCAGTGGGTCGCACTGAAAAGGTCAGGGGTGATGTCGCTGACCAGGGCATCATCGTAAATAAAATGGTGCCCTGCGCCGTTGTTTTTCTGTTTTATCGCCATGTTTCTCGAAAACTTATGGTAAATTACGGGGCCTGAGAATTCCCTTACGTCTTAGCTTACAGAGAGGTTGAGTGAGAAAAAAGATATGCATTATGCGGTTATCTGCCATAGGCGACGTGTGTCATGCCGTGGCCATGGTCAACCGCATCCAGACTCACTGGCCCGACGCAGAAATTACCTGGGTTATTGGTAAAATAGAATACCAGCTTGTCCGGCTGATGCCCAACATACGCTTTGTGGTATTTGACAAGTCGCGCGGGAAAGACGCCGTTCGCGACTTAAAGCGCGCCGTACAGGATGAAGTGTTTGACGCGCTGCTGATGATGCAGGTCGCGCTGCGGGCCAATCTGGCATCACGGGTCATTCGGGCCAGACAGCGGATTGGCTTTGACTGGGCGCGAAGTAAGGAACTGCATTACCTGTTTGCAAACAAACGCGTTTCACCGCGTCGCCATGCCCACGTGCTTGAGGGTTTCATGGATTTTGCTGACGCGCTGGGGGTTCCACCGGTCGATTCACCGTCCTGGCATATACCCGTCAGCGACGAGGACGCGCAATGGGCCACACAGCAGGCCGAGGCGCTTGGTGACTTTGTGGTGATTGCACCGACGGCCAGTAAAGCGCAGCGCAATTGGTTGCCACAGCGATACGCAAGTATTGCTAAGTATCTCTTTGAGAAAGGAAAATCCGTGGTACTTTGCGGTGGGCCTGGTCAATTGGACAAGCAAACGGCCGCACAGATTGCCGCGTATTCACCGCCCATCAGCGCTGACCTGACGGGCAAGACGTCGCTGCATCAGCTACTGGCGTTGCTAAGCCATGCACAGCTGGTGATCGCGCCGGATACCGGGCCGGCCCATATGGCCACAACGGTCGGCACGCCGGTCATTGGACTGTACGCACATTCTAATCCGCGCCGCACAGGGCCATACTGCAGTCTCGACAATGTGGTGTCGGTGTACGATGTGTGCATCGAGGAGCAACAGGGAAAACCCTGGACAGCACTGCCCTGGGGCGTCAGGGCAAAAGGTGATACGCTCATGCACCGCATCGAGGAGTCGCAGGTCCGGGAAAAAATTGATGGTCTGCTTGGGTAGTGCAAATACCGGAGATGACTGTGCAACGACTATTGCGTCACCAGTTCAGCAACAACAATAATAACAAGAGAGCCTGTTACTCATTATGCTCAGGGAGACCTACCCGTTGACAATTTTCAGAAATTGCCGGGGGCACAGGACACCGTCATGGTTATGTAGTCTGCTGCTAACCGTAACATTAGGTATTATACATCCGGCCAGCGCTTTTGCGTCGGTGCAGGTGATTGTTAACAGCAGTGTGCCGCAAACCAGTGTGTCACGCACCGACATCCGTCAGGTGTTCACCGGTCATCGTCAGTTTTGGGACGATGGCAGCAAAATTCGTGTGTTCGTTTTAGACAGCAGTGCCCCCCAGCACAAAACATTTTGTCGCGAACAGCTCAAAATGTTCCCTTATCAGCTTGAACGTCTGTGGAACCAAATCACTTACTCTGGTCAGGGTGAGCCACCTGTCAGGCTGGACTCGCAGCAGGAACTCATTAATGCAGTGCTAGATACTCCCGGCGCCATTGGCTATGCCGAAGCCGAGTCGTTTAGCAACGTCAAAACGTTAGAGGTACAACAATAATGATACGCATCACCCTGGCGCTTGTAGCGTTAATGGCCAGTGTGGCAGTTCAGTCGCAGGATTGGTCCTGGCACGGTTATGTGTCCCAGGGGCTGACCCAGTCGGTAGACAGTAACTTCATTACTGACAACAACGACATTACGGCAGAGCTTACCGAAATCGGCCTCAATGGACGTGTTGATGTTAACAAGACGGTATCGGTGGTCGGCCAGGTGGTGTATCTGGATGGCGGTAACCGTTACGACAAGGGTGCGCGGCTGGACTATTTGTTCATCGATTGGTCGCTGCCGGAATTTGCCGGTTGGAAGACCCAGTTGCATCTCGGACGCTATAAGAACCGTCACTGGCTCTATTCGGCTACCCGTGATGTACCTCAGACCCGCGCGACGGCGGTCTTGCCGCAATCTGTGTATTTCGATATTTTCCGCGACATTGCGCTGGGCAGCGACGGCATACAGGCACAAGTTAAAAAGTTTACCGATGACAGTATCTGGGAAATAGACTGGAGCTATGGACGCTCAACAATCAATGACACCCAAACCCAGTCACTGCTGGGCGACATGGCCCGCGGTGAGGCCAAGCAGGATTTCGTTCACCAGTTCAGTGTGTACTGGCAGCCAGCCGACATGTCGTGGAAGATAGGCTTAAGTGGCCTGGATTCAGATTTTCGTTATGTGCCGGCGACCTCGGACTTTCTGGTGAAGGGCACCACGGAAGTGGATCGTCTGATGCTGAGCATTCAGTATTTCAGTGAAAGCTGGGAGTTTAGCAGCGAACTGTTGCGCGAGTACCAGACAGACACAGGCGTGCTGTCGCCAGACTTTTCCAATAAGCGCGCCGGTGAGGGTGGCTATCTGCAGTTTCGTTACCTGCTAGACAATCAGGTAAGCATGCTGCTGGGTTTTGACGCCTTTTACCTGTATCGCGATGACAGAAACGGCGAGCAGCTGGAAGCCCAGAGCAACGGGACCATACCCAGCTACTACGGCTACATGCGCACAAAAACCGTCGGAATCCGCTGGGATATTGCACCAAACTGGCGGTTTCAGGCAGAGCACCACTGGGTAGACGGTGGTGCCAGGGCGATTGGTTTTATCAGCCCCTTTACAAGCAGCGGCACGGAGCCCGAGTGGCGGATGTGGTCCGCACAGTTAATGTACTGGTTCTGACACGATGCGGGTTAAACTCTCACTGACCACCAAGGTCATGATCATTTTGCTGGTGATGATGCTGTCGGTCACCGTGGTCATCACCCGATTGCTGATTGACCAGTCGGAGGCGAATATTAAGCGCGAGCACGCGCAAACCCACGACCGTCATGTGCGTTTCCTTAAGCTGTACGAAGATGTCCTGCAAAACCGCACCGTGTTGTGGCTGGATGCCTTTTCCAATGCAGAGTTTATCGGCCAGACAGACACGCAAAAGCTGACCCGCGCGATGGACGCGGCCAGTGAATACCTGTCGCTGAATATGCAGGTGGAGAATTACTGGCTGTACGGCAAAGAAATGGAGCATGCTACCGCGCCGCCGCCCGCCTTTCTTGGGGAGCTTGTCGGCAGTACCCAGCAGCAATTGCAAAGCGCCACGGTGGTTCACTGCGAACAGGCCTGTATCCGCTATATCACGCTGCCGCTGATGACCGAAGAAGAGCCGGTGCCAGTGATGGTGGTGGCCACCCGCATGGTCGAAATCCTTTCGCTGTTGTCGCAGTCAATCGGCGCCCATAAAGTGGCCATGGTTACCGCTGATCAGGGACTTGAAAATCTGTCTATCGCCAGCCGCCTTACGTCTGAAAATCGTAACTACATTAAAGGCATCCTCAAGCGCCTGGCAGTTTCCGAGGAACTGACGTCGCTGACCGACGATGGCGTACGGCTGTATTTTGAAGGCCGGCATTTACTGGCCGATTTGGTGCCGCTGGATACCCACACAAATTCCCATGCCTACATTCTGGTGTTACAGGATATTAGCCAGGCCGTGTTGCAGGCGAACCAGTATGAGCAGCTGGTGGTCGGCAGTGCGGCCGGTATATTCGCCCTTTTCAGCGTCCTGTTTTTTGCGTTCTTGAGTCAATACGGACGCAAGCTGATGAACTTGAGCCGCCGCCTGCCATTGCTGGCAGAGCATCGCTTCCAGGAGTTTAAAGACACCCGCAGTGATGGCCGCCGACTGCACACCACACTCAGCGATGAACTGGATGTGCTTGAGCACGTGACTTCGGGCCTGGCTGAACAGCTTGAAGAAATAGACGGGCAAATGGCAATTAACACAGCCAAGCTTGAAAAAATGGCGATGTTTGATGGCCTGACCGGCTTGCCGAACCGCAATATGCTGACCTTTCAGATTGAAAAGCAGCTGCATCAGTCGAAACGCACCGGCAATGCCGTGGCACTGATGTTCATGGACCTGGATGACTTTAAGAAGGTCAACGACAGCTACGGCCATAACGTTGGCGATAAGCTGCTCAAGGCCGCGGCAAAGCGCATATCCAAACCGCTGGGCGAACATGACATCGCCGCACGCTTTGGCGGTGATGAATTTGTTATTTTACTGCCGAACGTTAAACAGCGCGAACACGCCGATGGTATTGCGAAGCAACTCATCGAGCAGTTCTCTTCGCCCATTGAAGTAGAGAATATGCAATTCTATATTTCGGTCAGTATCGGTATTGCCATTACCGATGAGGCCAGTGTTGGCGCAGTAGAGTTGCTGAGACACGCTGACATCGCCATGTATGACGTGAAAAGCCATCAGGGCGCGGGCTATCGCGTGTATGACACTGCGATGAACCAGAAAGTCATGCACAAGGTAGAAATGGAACGGGAAGCGCGGGTTGCGCTTAAAGAAGATCAGTTCTTCCTGGCACTGCAACCGCAGCTGG
>CAZDUT010000144.1:6243-8313 GCA_964508695.1 uncultured Alteromonas sp. | reverse complement strand
CCGGTTTTATAAACGGCAGCTTTTGGCGAAGCTTTGACATCATCGCTTTCAAATTGTGTGACGGTTTATCTTCGCTTAACGTCGACTCAGACGTTGCCGGATGCTGCGCCCGGCGACGCTTATAAAAAATGAAGCCAATCACAGCGCCGCCAAGCACGATTATTGTCCCGTTAACTGCGACTAACAGGCTAATCAGCATGCCGGTAGACATGGAGTCTTGTTCTATAATGTTTGTCTGATTGCGCGCATTCAGCTCGTTTTGCGCCTCTATGGCTTTTTCTGCCGGGGACATTGGCTCTGCGTCCTCCGGGGAGACTGATGCTTCGTCGGCTTGCGGTACGGCCGCTACTTCAGGCTCGGTAACTTCAGCCAAAAACGTATATTCAGGCACATCAAGAATAAAATCGCGCCCGTTTACCGTTGTGCCGTAGGCGGTGAGTTTTACCCGAAACACGCCTTCCTCATAAGCAACAATCATGTGCTCACGCGCTTTGTCACTGGGCTTGGTCAGTGAAAAGTTCTGTATATCACCGTTAGGGAAGCGGACCTTGCCATCAACAAGCAGAGAGTTAATGTTTACCAGTTCGCGATCCACATCAATGGTTAATTTGTGGTAGCCATCCCCACCACCATCAAGTGCCACGTCGAGTTCAACCGGATTCGGATAGAGCCGAATGAGTTCCGCGTGTTGCTTGCGTGAGAAGAGCGGTGTGCTCACTTCAAACACAGGCTCCCACTCCCCCGGTGCAATCGTCAGATTAAACTGACCGGTAAATACACCGTCGAGCGGTGTTTCATCCATTCCCCGCCCGTTATCCTGAAAGGTAGCAATTTGTTGTGTTTTTGCCCCAAAATTATCAAAGTTAGGGTTATTGCTGCTTACCAGTTCAATGTTTAACTCAACGACATCGCGAAACTCGTTGCTGTCGATGGGCTTGCCACCATTTGTGAGCGACGCGGTTGATTTGAGGATCTCGCCGGAAAAAATAATCGGGGGAAGCGGCTCGGCGTGCAGTTCGATGTCGGAGACAACCATGACCCGGCTTTCAGGCAACACCTGCCCCACTGCCTGCCAGGGACCGGGAACCGGATTTTTAATCCGGATCATGTCGTAGGTCTCGGTGTCGTACCACTGAATGCGGCCGTCTTCTGAATTGTCTATCTGGCTCTGAAAAATTTTGGACCCGTCGGGGCGAACCAGGACCACCGGCGCAGAGCCGTATTCACGAAAAAATACCATGGTGACTTCGTCGACTTCATAGTCAACGCGGAAGCGGTTGCGCAGCAAAATGATGTCATTATGAAAGTCACTGCCAATTTGCTTAATCGGTGACGGTTTCTCTTCTGCTGCTTCTGATGACACGCGCTGCGCAGGCGTGTCGTCCTGAGCCTGTTCGCTGGTTGTCTGCGCTGAAACCTCATGTGTACCTAAAACGACAAGTAATGCTATCAAAGCAAACTTCACTGCGCCCGCTCCCGTTAATCAGACTGAACCGAACGCCATAAACAGTTACCTGCGCTCTGCTCTACAATGTCCAGTCTTGCTTCATGCTGTGTTACTTCATCGGCGCTGGCCTGTATTACCTTTAATTTATTTCCGTTTCGCTTCACCCGGCGAACAGCATTCGCCTGCCCGTCTTCTTCGCCACTGCCCTGCCCGGATAAGTTCAGCGCTTTCTGCCCGCCGGTCATCATCAGATAGACGTCGGCGAGGATCTCCGCATCCAGCAATGCACCGTGCAATGTACGATGGCTGTTATCTATGCCGTAGCGTTTACATAGTGCATCGAGGTTGTTTTTCTGGCCGGGATGTTTCTGTCGTGCCAGTGTCAGGGTGTCTAATACACTGCAAATATTATCGGTTTTTACCGAGCGCGTTTTAGGCTCCATGGCAAACTCATGGTCCATAAAGCCCACATCAAACGGCGCATTGTGGATCACCAGTTGCGCATCACGGATAAAGTTGACAAATTCTTCTGCCACATCAGCGAAAACCGGCTTGTCACTTAAAAACTCATTGGTGATCCCGTGAACATCAATCGCTTCCTGCTCAATATGTCGGCCCGGATT
>CAZDUT010000144.1:0-6233 GCA_964508695.1 uncultured Alteromonas sp. | reverse complement strand
ACGTGAAAGTGATTGCCGGTCAGACGCCGGTTGACCACTTCCACACACCCTATTTCAATGATCCTGTGCCCTTCTTTAGGGTCGATACCTGTGGTTTCTGTATCAAGAACTATCTGACGCATGCTGCTTTGTCCGACTGCTTTATTGGGAATTACCGACTGGCTACAATAATCTACAACGCAGTAGCCAAGCCCCGTTAAGACCTTTAGTATATCAAGCCCATCGCATCAGGCTACGGGCTTCACAAAAAAGAGGTATTATTGTGACCACAAAAACCGTTCAGGTATACACCGACGGCTCATGTTTGGGCAACCCCGGTCCCGGGGGCTACGGCGCGATACTCATTTATCGCCAGCATCGCAAAGAACTTAGTGACGGCTTTGCCCATACCACCAACAATCGCATGGAATTATTAGCACCGATTAAGGCATTAACCAGCCTGAGCGAGCCGTGCAAAGTTGAGCTTACTACCGACAGCCAGTACGTGAAAAATGGCATAAACCAGTGGATCCATAACTGGCGCAAAAATGGCTGGCGTACCAAGGACAAAAAACCGGTAAAAAATGCCGACCTGTGGAAACTGCTGGATGAGGCGGTCAGCAAGCATGAGGTAAACTGGCATTGGGTGAAGGGCCACAGTGGCCACCCTGAGAATGAACGCTGTGACGAGCTGGCGCGCGCGGCGGCAGAGAACAACCCGACGCAAAAGGACACGGGGTTTGAAGGCTAACCCCGCTATGGCAACGCAACAATGGCCGACTGCGGGAGAGGTCCGACATGGCCTTCCCGCTGCACTTACCAGCGAACAACAATTTTCCCTTTGGTGGTATTTTCCTCCAACCGCTGATGGGCTGTCTGAATATCATCAATACCGTATATGGTATCAATGTTGACCTGCAACTCGCCTTTGGAAAACGCAGACAAACAGCGCGCCGAAAATGCATCGATCAACTGCTGTTTATACTCATCGCTTCGGCTGCGTAATGTTGTGCCCTGGAGTTTAGCACGTTTACCCAGCAACAGCGCCAGGTCCAGCTTATCCGCATAGCGGCCGGCCAACATGGCCAACTGCACAATCCTGCCGTCCTGCTTAAGGACTGACAAATTTCGGTTCAGGTAATCTCCGCCTACCATATCCAACACCATATCTACGCCGTCAGGCCAGCTGTCTTTTATAACGTCGGCAAAGTTCTCCTTTGGATATTCAATAGTGAGCTCCGCGCCCATATCGCGGCACAGCTTAAGCTTATCGTCAGATGAGGCGGTGGTCGCCGCCTCTACGCCGAAAAAACGACACAACTGTAGCGCAGCCAATCCTACGCCGCTGGCGCCGGCGTGGATGAGCGCTCGCTGGCCTCGTTGCAGACCGGCAATGGTCTGCAGACACTGAAAGGCGGTAAGAAAGACTTCCGCCAGACCTGCAGCATGTTCGCTGCTCAGCCCCCCAGGCACCGCCATGAGGTGATGCTGGTTCACTGCCACCTGCTGCGCATACCCGCCGCCGGCAACCAGGCCAAATACCCGGTCTCCAGGCTTCCATTGCGTCACATTGTCACCCACGGCTGCCACCGTTCCGGCCATTTCCAGGCCTAAAATGTCACTTTCTCCCGGTGGCGGCGGATACTTACCCTGGCGCTGAAGTGTATCGGCGCGATTCACCCCAAAGGCATGTACATTCACCAGTACCTTATTCTCGCTTAGCACTGGTGAGTCGGTCTCGGCTACCCTGAGCGTGTCCGGGCCACCTTCAGAAAAATCCACAAACTTCATAGTCACTCCATCGCAATAAACTATGAATAGATTACGGTGGTCACTTAATGCAAGACCACCTGAAATCACTTTCTGCTGGTGCGTCAGGGCACGGTCTTCGGTATACTTGCCGGCCTTTCAATAAGCCAGAGCCAACAACATGTCTGTAACTGTGACTCTTCAGCCAAACCGGGACAAATCCCTTCGTCGTCGTCACCCCTGGGTGTTTGCCAGTGCAGTGGCCGAAATAAAGGGCAAAGCACGTCGCGGAGATACCGTCGAGGTCGTGAGTAGTGACGGAGACTGGCTGGGTCGCGGCGCCTATTCACCCGACTCACAGATCCGCGTAAGAATGTGGAGTTTCGATAAGCATGAAGTTATTGATAACGCCTTTTTTCTGCGCCGGCTTGATACGGCACTGGCGCTGCGCAGTCGCTTATTCGATGAGTCTGTCACCAACAGCTACCGGATTATTGCGTCAGAATCTGACGGGCTACCGGGGATCACGGTTGACCGCTATGCCAACGTGCTGGTGATCCAGTTACTCAGTGCCGGCGCGGAAAGACATCGCAGTAAGCTGGTTTGGGCGCTGAATAAACGCCTGCCTGAGATGAGTATTTATGAACGAAGCGACGTGGATGTGCGCAAAAAAGAAGGGCTCGAACCTGTCACTGGTCCCATATCAGGCTCACCGCCCGATACCGTCACCATTCTGGAAAACGGTAATACCATCATTGTAGATATCGTAAAGGGTCACAAAACCGGCTTCTATCTTGATCAGCGCGACAGTCGGCTGGCTGCACAGCGCTATGCCCGCGATGCAGAGGTACTGAACTGTTTCAGTTACACCGGCACCTTCGCTTGCGCAGCTCTTTCTGGTGGTGCTCGCCACGTAACCAATGTTGATGTCTCACAGCCTGCTTTGGATCTGGCCAGTGAGCACCTCAGTCTCAATGGTTTTACTCACGAGCAATGTGACATGGTCAACCAGGACGTGTTTCAGGCGCTACGCGATTACCACACGGCACAACGTCAGTTCGATATGGTGATCCTCGACCCACCCAAGTTTGTTGACAGTAAAGCATCGTTGAAACGTGCAGCGCGAGGTTATAAAGACATAAACCTCTATGGCATACACGCGGTAAAATCGGGCGGATTGCTGCTGACCTTCAGCTGCTCAGGGCTGATGCCTGCAGAGTTGTTTCAAAAAATTGTCGCAGACGCCGCGTTGGATGCGGGCAGAACCATTAAAATCATTGAGCGTCTTGGCCAGGCGAGCGACCACCCTGTTATTGGCAGTTACCCTGAAGGCCATTACCTGAAAGGCCTGATATGTGAAGTTACAGACAGTTAAGGCCGGTAAACACCGGCCTCTATCGCGGTCTACTTCATTTCTGAAATTTCGACACCCACAACGCAACTACTGTCGGACTCAGGTACACAGCGTACCACTGTCGCCACTGCGGACAACGACGGTATTTGTGAACTGTTGGAATCAATGGATACCGTCACTTCGGTACCAATTTCAATAGAAGGTTCATCGACTTCCAGAGACATTCCTGTCGCACTGATATCTTTGCAAACTGCTTGCATAGTGCGGCTGGACTCATCATCATTCACCTGTATCTGACACGGTGAATTCACCATCATCCTGAAAAAATTGCGCTTATCGTCGTATCCCAACATGCCTACCTCTCCTAACTCGGTACCGTTTTGCATTAGGCAAATTTATATTCACGTTATCCTGTGCACTTGTCAATATTTATACTAAACCAAACAGTTATGCCACATTTTCGCTGCAGATCGCCGCGCTTAACCGCTTAGCGTACTGCGTTCGTGACATGCCTATTGATATGACTGCCCGAGGTGCGCATGCTCTGCAACATCGTCACAGTTTGGCTTACTTTGGGACTGGCACAGCACCGTTACGTATTGTTATCGCTGATGGGATCAACTATGTATTTCACTGAACACAATTATCTCACCCATTGAAAGCATAGTCGGGATTTTTAAAAGTCTGACAGAAAATTGAGAATTCGCTTTGCTGAAATAGGGTACGCAGTACCTAGTTGCTGTGCGAAAAATGAAACGCGCAGTTCTTCCAGCATCCAGCGCACCTCTTTAAGCGCCTCTGGCAATTTGCCCTCAGGGTATTTCTGACAGGCTTTTTGCCAGGCATCCTGGACTTTCTCCAGCGTTACCTGATGCATACGATCGCGATTGGGATCAACCGGCAACTTCTCAAGCCGGCGCTCGAGAGCTTTGATATAACGTCCCCAGTCATCCAGTCTGCCACACCCGATATCCGAGACGAAACCGGGATAAACCAGTGACGCCAGGTGAGCTTTGCAATCTCCCAGCGCACTGACCATCGAAAGCGGTACATTGCCTTTCATTTGCTTTTGACACTGGTGCGCCAGGGTGAGTCCCTGCTCTACCTTTCCGGCAACTTCAAGCACCTGCTCGTTGATATCGCCGCGCACAGACTCCACGCAGGCCTCAAAGGCGGCTTTTTCACGGATATCTTTACCGGTTCTTTCCTCAAAGTCGCCCACCAGCGCATCAATACCCGCTAAAATGCAGTCTTCAATCAACGGCTTAATTTGACCGAACGGGTTAAAATATAAACCCAGTTTGGCTTTGTTGGGTAACTTTTCCTGAAGGTAATTCACCGGCGATGGCATGGCATTACGGATGAGCACATTCACTCCCTGACGGTGTAACCGCAGCGCTTTCTCCGGCTCATCGATAAGCTCAATATCCACGCCCTCGCCTCTTGCCACCAGCGCCGGATAGGCCTGTACCTCAAAGCCTGCCATTTTTTGTGTAAAGCTCTGTGGCAGACTCTCAAAGTCCCACCGGGTAAGGCCCTTACGCTCCAGTTCCGGCGTTGCCGCTTCTTCAAAGGTTTGCTTTACCTGGCCTTCACACTGTTGTTTCAGGGCGTGTAAATCATCGCCCCGGGCAATCACGTTTTGCTCATCGTCGACCACCGCGAAATGCACGATCAGATGACGTTCGATTTGTTCAAAATTCCACGCCTGCTCATCAATATCCACGCCGGTCATACGCTTAAGCTTGTAGGTGACCGCTTCTGTAAGTGTTCTGGGACGACCCTGCTTGTCTGTCTGGGCCATGTCGGATAAACAGGCATCTGCGAAATTGGGGGCCGGTACAAAATTTTTGCGCAGCCGCTTGGGCAGGCTGCGGATCATCGCCACAATACGCTCATGCCTCAAGCCAGGCACCTGCCAGTCGAACCCTGTCTCTTCGACCTGATTGAGCAGTGGCAGGGGGATGTAGACCGTCACACCATCATCCTGGGCGTTGGGCTCAAAATGATAACCCAACGGTAGCGTTATATTGCCCTGCTTCCAGCTATCCGGAAACGCATTCTCAACACCCATGCCAGGTTGTTGGCGGTAAACGTCCTGCTCTGTAAATTCCAGAGAGGCTTTATCGCTAAGTGATTTAAACCACTTCTTAAACGCAGCTTCGTTGTTGACGTCGGTGGGAATTTTTCCGCTGTAGAAATCGACCAGGTGCTGTTCGTCGACCATCAAATCCCGCCGGCGGGTTTTCTGCTCTAGCTCGTCGGCTTGCTCCAGCAACGCCTGATTGTGCGAGAGGAAGTCAAACTGCATACGGGTATTGCCTTCCACCAGCGCTTCACGAATAAACAATTCATGACATACAGCCGGATCAATGTTGCTGTACACCACCTGTCTGCGCGCGACGATGGGCAGCCCAAACAACGTAACTTTCTCCCAGGCCATCACTGCGCCACGTTTTTTAGACCAGTGCGGCTCGGAGTAACTTGACTGAGTGACGTGTTTAGCCAATGGTTCAACCCAGTTAGGATCGATCCGTGCCGCCATGCGGGCAAACAAGCGTGAGGTTTCCACCAATTCCGCCGCCATCACCCATTTCGGCTGATTTTTAGCGATATCTGACCCGGGGAATATCATAAAACGGGTATTCCGCGACCCCAGATACTCACGATCTTTGTCTTTCATTCCCAGATGCGAAAGTAAGCCGGCACAAATTGCCTGATGGACAGACGCGTAATCGGCCTCCTGTCGGGTAGTGCCCATGCCAAGCTCAGCCACCGATTTCTTTAACTGACTGACAATATCCTGCCACTCCCGCATTCGCAGGTAGTTGATAAAATTGGTTTTACACCATTTTCGTAACTGATTTTGACTAAGCGCTGACTGCTGCTCACGAAACGTCGTCCACAAATTGTACAGACTGATAAAATCGGAATCTTTGTCAGCAAACTCACTGTGCTTTTCATCGGCCTGCTGGCGTTTTTCCTGTGGCCTTTCACGCGGATCCTGAATCGACAGTCCCGCAGCAATTACCATGACCTGGGCCAATGCATTAGAGTTTGACGCTTCCACCACCATACGTGCATAACGGGGATCGATGGGCAGCCGGGCAACCTGCCGTCCCATTTTGGTCAGCTGAGGCTGGCCTTTCTT
>CAZDUT010000143.1:0-8322 GCA_964508695.1 uncultured Alteromonas sp. | reverse complement strand
ATAACGCCAAGAGCGGTTATTTCCGCAAGATGCCAGGGTTGGCAGAAGATGGTTGGTTTGACACCGCGAGTTGCAGGTCACAAAAATAGCAATAAAAAAGGCCGCCCATTGGGCGGCCTTTTATATAACTGTGACACTAAAGCGGTATGCTTATGACGATCCCTTCACCAGCACAGACACTTTGTCGATACCTGCAATTTTAACCTGGTTCATTACCTCAACCACGGTACCGTGTTCAGCATCTTCATGGGCCTGAATAGCCGCAGTGTCAGTGTTGTTTTCGGCCAGATAAGTCTGGGCATTGGCTACAACACGACGAATGTCAACTTCACGACCGCCCATTACTATGGTGCCGTTAGCGTCGATACGGATCGACAGGGCACTGGAAGGCTCGTTGTTTTTTGACTCGTTATCTTCCGGGCGATTTACATCCAACCCTTTCTCTTTCACGAACGAGGTCGTTACGATGAAGAAAATCAACATGATGAACACAATGTCCAGCATGGGGGTCATGTCAATCTGGGCCTCATCTTCGGCCGAGGTATGCTTTTTTCTTTTCATCTCGTCTTCTTTCTTCTGTTACGTTCGAGCACGACAGTATACTGGTTGTAACAAAAATTTTCAGCTTTTTGCACAAATACACGCCGTACATTAACACTTGTTGCGATAAACCGGATTCGACGCCTGACGACTAATTATAGCTCAGGATTGTTTCGTAAGGGCAATGCCTAACTGATAGAAATACAACTTTAACGCATTGTTAAGTCTACTGCGCAAGGTATCACGAGGATAAATCCCAAGTCTAGCTTCGGTTGACATTTTTGTCCCCTGCACCAGAAAAGCGTTCTTTATTTGCGCATCCTGTATACAGGCTTCAAATGCCCGCGCGGCCACTTCCTGCGGCATGGCATAATAATACATATTTAACGCGCGATCGGCTTCAACAGATCGTTTCAGGTACTCACTGGGGTTATTTTGCTCATCCAGGAACATGGATGAGAAGCACGTGCACAAGCGGGAATTAAGCGGATGTGGCTGAACCTGGGCATTATCGAGCCAGGCCTGGGAGGCAAAGCTGCCTGGCGGCGTATCTGCAAACACCTTATCGGCGATATAGTGATCAAAAGCGTGAAACCACTCATGAGCCAGCGCCCCGCCGCCGGCATTTTTTGCCAGCGCGAGTTGGCGCCTGGCACTGTTATAGTGTGCGCTACTGTGTTTTTGGCCGCCATGGCCAAACGCCAGTGACAGGCTACCGTTTAGTGAAATAACCCGCTCGTTGACGCCCAGTATAAGCTGTAAGTCGTAGAGCGCATCAAAAAACAGGTTAGCCGCAATCTGCTGCTCATGAGGCTTTACCCAGCGGCCCACAGTGATACTGGCAAAGTTGAACAGTTTGCGAATATCACTGAAGCTGACATCGGCGCCATCGCGATGACTCGGGCCGTTACGATAGAACTCGCTGTGCAGTCTGCCGTTACTCACCCAACTCCTCGATTAACTGCATGCACCAGTCGCGAATGCGCTCCTCGGTCTGGTCATATTGGTTTTCGTCATCCAGCGATAAGCCAACAAAGTGGCTGCCATCATCGGTTAACCCCTTAGATTCAGCGAACTCATACCCTTTATTTGGCCAGGCGCCAATAATGCGGCAACCCGAAGGGGTTATCGCATCATGCAGCATGCCCAGGGCATCCTGAAACCAATCGGTATAGCCTATCTGATCGCCCAGCCCGAAGAGCGCGACGGTTTTGCCTGACAAATCCAGCGTGTGTACGTCATCCCAATGCGACTCCCAATCCTCCTGGAGCTCGCCAAAGTCCCAGGTTGAGATACCGAAAATGAGAATGTCATAATTTGCGGTGTTGGTCAGCGACACCTCTTCAATATTATGGATATCCACGACCTGTTCATCGAACAGTTCATTCAGCTGGGCCTGAATCTTTTCCGCAGCCATTTCGGTGTAACAGGTGGTTGACCCGTAGAATAGTCCAATGGCAATAGACGGCTCGCTCATGCATAAACCTCTGGTTATTTTTTCTCTGGCCTGAATTCTACCGTGTCTCCGTTTTCACATAAAACGCGACAGCCTACTTCTTTGCCTTCTTCATCGAGTAGCAACTGTCCGATACCACTGCCATTGTGCAATTCACCGCCACTGTCGGGGATCCGGGGCCTGACCGTCATATCCCGACGTCGGGTAAAAACGTTAAGCGGCGAGTGGGGCGAATAAAGCCAGCGGTTGCCTTTGTCCAGCCAACGAATAAGGTTGTCCGGAAAGGTATTTTTGATGCCCGAGCAGGTAAACTGCAGGATCCGGGGACTGTGCTTTCTGAAGCGAAGTTTAATGTCGTAGACAAAGGAGTAGTGTACATCGCCAGACAAAATGATGAAAAACGGCGGCGTCCTGTAATGTTTGAAAATGTTCAGAATGACATTAGCGGTCCCCTTATGTGCCATCCAATTCTCTGCATCCACGGTGAGTGCCTTGCCAAAAAACGTAAATACTTTCTGAATGATTTCAATGAACTTCACGCCAAATATAGGCGCGGGGGCAACCACAATCACCGTATCCTGTTTCAGTATTGAGGTTTGAAATTCACACAAGGCTTCCCAGTCCATCAGTCCCGAGGGTTTATTCGGGTTCGATTCTGAGCGCCAGCGGCGGGTGCGGGTGTCAAGGACGCGAACAGGCGGCGATGTGTCCAGTTGATAATGCCAGTGCTCAAAGTCGTAGAGTGCATCAATAAAGTCATTCTGGCCCTGGATCCCGGAATCACTAAAGGTCTTTTTCGCGATTGCGATCAGGGGCGCGACATTGTCGGGGGCATTGCCCCACCCCTGACACAACAGATAACCGATCAGTGCATTGCCCACCATGCGGTTGGAGAGGGGGTGCGCGTACACTTCCTCTTCCCAGCCCCGGGTCAGGTTCCAGTCGTCTGTCACATCATGATCATCGAACATCATGTAGGTAGGGATATTGGCCAATACCCGACGGACGGCGGGCAAGGCGCTGATAAACGGGCTGAGAGCCTCAAGTTCCTGAGAAAACTGTCCGCGGTAGTCGTCGGGTACCTCATTGTCGTCAAAGACAATCTCCTCCCACAATACCGGTGACCAGCAGAGCAGGTACATAGCCAGTACTTCACTGCAGGTAATCAGATGGTTTTTGGCATTCACGGAGGTGAAGATCGGTTTGCGTTTCGCCCTGAAAAAAAGTTTTGCCAGGGCCGAGTTGGTCTCGGTTTTGGGCAGTAACTGTTCGCGCTGATAATAGTTATACGGGTGGGCCTCCAGCGATTCACTGTGATCCACGACCGCCCCTTCCAACGACTCACTGTGCAGCTCAAGCCGTTCTATGACCTGACCAATCGCCTGCAGGGTAGGCCCTGCCACGTCATCGGCATACACCTGGTCACCGGTAAAAAGCATAATATCAGGCCGTGCCCCTGCGTCTGTGGTGGCCTCACCGAGCAACCCATCTGCGCGAACCAATGCATCGCCGCCTGGGTTATGTGGCTTACGGCAGGAGCCGTGTAATACATTGCGAAGCCGGGGAGTCCAGCGAAAAGACGGCATTTGCTGATGGTCGTAGCACAGGCTTGCCTGCTCATCCTGCCATTGTGCGTGCAGTTCAGACACATCAAAGGCGAGTGAATAAGAAATGGGGGTGTCGGCTTCGAAGTCACTGTCGCAGGTCACGCTCAGCAAATAGATAAACGCATATTTGCCAATAGCAATGCATTGCACATCGGTTTTGCTCGTCAGTTGCAGCTCCTGACTGAACAATTCTACGGTGATAGCCGATCGGGCCCGGCAAACTAACCACAGATGACACTCACGTTGTGTGACACGACGAACAATCGGACCAGCAAGTACAGCGGGAAGTGACATGGCGCGTATTCTTATTTCTAAAACAATGACCTTAGCAGAGTTCGATGATACGAAAAAGTGTGGCAAAGGCTTCATTTGCAGGGTAATTCTGTAACAAAACAAGATTGCGGGATAACGACCGGCATGGATATACTCGCACTCATTCATAATTGTGACGCCGCATTCGTGGTTTTCACACCAGCGGGTAATCAACGGGATTGAATTACATGAGGTATAACGTCGGGATAATTTGGCTGCTGCTCGGCCTGATGGCCTGCAGTGATCCAGCGCCACAACCGCCAGAAGTCGCTGTCGAGACAGCACCGGTGCTCAAAGCCACCGGAATGTGGGTAAAAGATGCAAGCGGTCAGGTCATGGTGGATCCGCAGACATCCGGTCTGACCGTGGTGGGCGACACGTTGTTCAGTTTGTCTGACGGCAGCGCCGCTGATAATCAGCAGCGAAAACTGCATATTATTTCGCCTGATGATGCGACACTGACGCCAGCTGCATCGACGTTTTCCACGGCTTCACGCGTGCGCAGAAGCTGCTTTTACCAGTATTTGTCTGACAAACCAGACCTGGAAGCATTGGTGGTTGACCCTGATGATGAACGTGTCTTTTATACCGTGACTGAAGACGCGACGCGCACGGGGGCGTTGTCAGTACGGTGTCAGCGACGCTTTAAAGATACAGGCTCGACGGACTATCCGACCCTGTTGGTCAGGTTATACCGTAACGACAATGGCAAGGTGATCATGACCCACGTCAGGCCCGTTCAGTTCGCCTTACGTGACAATGTCGGAGACTTTCCCAATGACGGGGTTGAGGCGCTGGCGATGGCTGATAACCGCACGCTGTATCTGGGACTGGAGAAAGATGCAGAGGGGCAGCCTCGGGTATTCAGCCTGGAGATGGACGAAGAGTTCTGGGACAGCGACGGGTTTGCGCAGGTCATTGACGCGCAGCTCCCCCTGCCAACCTTTAGTCAGGGAAACCATCCAATAAACGGCATGACCTGGTACCAGCCACCGGAATCGCAGCACGCCTATTTGCTGGCAGCTGCACGCAACGATAATGAGTTGTGGGTTATTCGCACCGACGGAACAGGTGCAACGAAACGGATCCCAATGCAGTTCACAGCACCGACGGGCGGAGCGACTGACTGTGATGCCCATGAAGTAATGGATAACGCATCGATAGAAGGGGTGGCCGTTGTCGGCAGAACGCTATGGTTTATCAATGATCCGTGGAAGAAAAACTACGAAAAAAATGTGCAGTGTGAGGCCCTGAGGCCTTATTACGAAGCAATGGCACCGCTGATTTTTTCGGTGCCATTAAATGATGATTGGTTTAGTGATTAATCCTCAAGCCGGCGAGCAAAGGTTTTCTTAAATTTCGCCAGTTTGGGCGCCACGACCATCTGGCAATATTGATTCTGAGGATTATTTTTAAAGTAATTCTGGTGATAATCTTCAGCTTCATGGTAGTTGTGAATGGGCACCACTTCCGTTACCACCGGGTCAGGCCAGATTTGCTCGTCTTCTATTTCCTTTATAATGGCATGTGCCGCCGCGCGTTGTGCATCGTCATGATAAAAAATCGCGCTGCGATATTGCGGGCCTACGTCATTGCCCTGGCGATTAACCTGGGTGGGGTCGTGCAGCGCAAAAAAGATCTCCAGGATTTCCCGGTAACTGATTTCACCAGGATCGAAGGTAATCTGTACCACTTCTGCATGCCCGGTATTTCCTGAACATACCGATTCGTAGGTTGGATCCTGGTGTTCGCCACCGGCATAGCCAGATAATGCTTTTTCTACACCTTTAACACTGTTGAACGCTGACTCAATACACCAGAAGCAGCCGCCAGCCAGAGTGGCCGTTTGCGTTGTCGCCATAATTCATTCCTCATTCGCTGTGTAATGGTGAGTGTGGGTTCAGGATAAAGTGAGTTCAAGTCATCCGCTCGTATTTTTTTAGCGTAAAAGGGCATGTCTTATAAATTTGGCGAGGTATTTATGATCCTCTTCTACGACGGGCATTGCCCGTTGTGCCGCACTGAAATGCAGCAGCTTAAGCAGCATGATCGTCACCAGCTCTTGCAGCTGGTGGATATTCAGTCGCAGACCTTTGCGCATAATTACCCCCACTTGGACTGGAATGCCCTTAATAACCGCATTCACTTGCAGCTGGACGATGGCACGATGGTCAGTGGCCTGGATGCTACCTACAAAGCCTGGCAGGCAGTAGGCAAAGGCTGGTTATATGCACCGCTGCGATGGCGGATGGTACGGCCGATTGCAGACTGGTGCTATGTCCAGTTTGCCCGGCATCGCTATACCATTTCCTTTTTGCTCACCGGAAAGCGACGAGGCTGCGAAGAGTGTGTGGACGATGTTGAAAGTCAGACCCGGCCGTTAAAACTGCGCCGGCAACAAAACGGTAAACCCCAGGCAACCAGGGTAAAAAAATGAGTAAAGTTTGTGTCGTGATTGGCGCCTCAGGTGGAATAGGTAAAGCGGTAGTCAATAACCTTGATGAGCAGGGCGAAGAAATTTATGCCTTGTCCCGACACGGTGAACGTGACCAGGGGTGGAGCAACAACGTGCATGTCAGGGCGCTGGACAGTCATGACGAATCAGCCATTCAGGCGTTTGTCACAGCGCTGAAGGAAGCAGGACACACTGTGTCACTGGCGGTGTGCACCATTGGGGTGCTGCATGGCAAGGCTGGCGACACTTCACTTTTCCCTGAAAAGAAGCTGGAGGATCTTAATCCCGAACAGTTAACCGCCTATTTTACCGTCAACAGTATTTTACCGGCGATGTGGCTAAAGCACCTGGTAGACATTGTCGATGCTGAAAAGGCAGCCATTGTGTGTCTGAGTGCACGCGTTGGCAGTATCAGTGATAACCGCCTGGGAGGTTGGTATGGCTACCGGGCGTCCAAAGCGGCGTTGAATATGTTGTTAAAAACAGCGGCGATTGAGTATCAGCGCCGCAACAAAACCACCACGCTGGTAAGCTACCATCCCGGTACCGTGGATACCGGTTTATCAGAGCCATTTCAGGCCAACGTGAAACCTGAAAAGCTTTTCACGCCTGAGTTTACCGCTGAGCAATTACTTACTCACATCAGTCAGCTGGACAGTCAGGCCAGTCCGCACTTCATCGACTGGGATGGTAAACCTGTCGACTGGTAGCACGTCAGGGCGCACTGCCGTGCGGTTAACGCCAAGACATTTTGTTAACCGACTGTTACTATGCCCGCTCAAAAGGTGGCAAGCTTTATGTGCGACGCAACGACAAATCGTTTCATAGTTTTCGTCGACATCTGCGTTCTTTTTTGCACATAATCGCCAACCTAATAATAACAAAGCAATATTACAACAAGAGGAAGTGGGCTATGAGCGGGGCCAGAGAACAGTTTGGATCGCGCATCGGGTTTATCCTTGCAGCGGCCGGTTCGGCAGTCGGTATAGGTAACCTCGTTGGTTTTCCGGTTGGTGCTGCCAAAAACGGCGGTGGTGCATTTTTACTGATGTATGCCATCTTTGTTTTTGCAATTTGTCTGCCGGTAATGATGGCAGAGATGTCGGTAGGCCGACATGCCGGTAAAGATCCCCTCGGCGCGTACAAGGCCATTGGTAATAATGCGCCGCATTGGAACCTCGCCGGCTGGCTGTCTATCATTACGCCATTTATGATCGCAGTGTTTTATCTGGTCATTACCGTGTGGATTTTCGGTTATCTTACGTCCGCGGTGACCGGAGACCTGGATAAACTGGCTAATCCCGACACCTTTACCACATTCATTAACTCGCCCTCCATTTTTATCTACATGGCCATTGTCGTGGGGATTGTGTACCTGATCCTGCAGGGCGGGGTCAAAGAAGGGATTGAAAAAGCGGCGAAGCTGCTCATGCCATCGTTGTTTGTGATGCTGATTGGGCTGGTGGTCTTTGTATTAACGCAGGACAATGCCATGGCCGGCGTTAAGTTCTATCTGATCCCCGACTTCTCCAAAATAACGGCACCGGTAATAAACGGTGCGCTGTCACAGGCGTTTTTCTCGCTTTCATTGGGGATGGGGATCCTGCTGACATACGGCAGCTATATTGACCGTCGCGCCGATGTGCCGAACTCTGCCAAACTGGTAGCGTTAACCGATACGGCCGTAGCATTTACCGCCGGTTTGATGATCCTGCCGGCTATCTTCTCGTTCAACCCGGATACCAACCCGGCCGAACTGAGCGAGTCCTCAATCAGTATGATCTTTACCTACCTGCCCGAGATTTTCCTGGCACTACAAAGTTCAATAGGCTATTTGGGTGCCTCAGTTGTCGCCAGTTTGTTTTTCCTGCTGGTATTTTTCGCGGCCATAACTTCTATGGTGTCGATTTTTGAGGTTCCTGTTGCCGCGCTGATGGACGAGAAAGGCATGT
>CAZDUT010000142.1:0-8328 GCA_964508695.1 uncultured Alteromonas sp. | reverse complement strand
ATTCATTCGCGCTCTTACACCCATATCCTTCGCAACCTGTTTTCCGATCCCAGCGAAATTTTCGAAGATATCGTGGTAAACGATCAGATCAAACGCCGTGCTGCTGATATCTCGCGTTACTATGATGATTTGATTTTCGCCACGCAACTCTGGCAAACCCTTGGCGAAGGCGAACACAAAGTCCATGGCGAAACGCATGTTATTAATCAGTACGAGCTGAAAAAGAAACTGTTTCTGTGCATGAACTCAGTGAATGCGCTTGAGGCCATTCGGTTCTATGTCTCTTTCGCCTGTACCTTTGCGTTTGCTGAACGCAAGTTAATGGAAGGTAATTCGAAAATTATTCGCCTGATTGCCAGGGATGAAAACCTGCACCTGTCGTCTACGCAGCACATACTGAATTTATGGGCCCGGAGTAAAGACGACCCCGATATGGCACAGATAGCTGAGGAATGTAAGGACGAGGCCCGCGAGATTTTCATGAATGCGGTTGCACAGGAAAAGGAATGGGCTGATTACCTGTTTGAAAATGGCTCTATGATAGGCCTTAACAAGGACATTCTTTGCCAGTATGTGGAATATATTGCCAATGAGCGTATGCGCGCTATTGGCTACGAACCGCCGTTTGATGTATCAAGCAACCCTCTGCCCTGGATGAATAATTACCTGCAATCCGACAATGTTCAGGTGGCACCACAGGAATCTGAGATCAGTTCCTATCTGGTTGGTCAGATTGACTCTGCGGTGGATGAGAGCGACTTCGCTGACTTCGAACTCTGAATCAGCCTGATACATGACCCAAGTACCTAAGTCTTTCCACATCGACGTCGTCGATGTGGGGACGGTTTCTGCGTCGAATGAAGATACTCTGCTGACGTCACTGGAGAAAGCTGGTATTCGCGCGCAGTTTCATTGCCGCGAGGGTTTCTGCGGTGCCTGCAGAACCACATTACTGGCCGGTGAGGTCGACTATACCACCGACCCCCTGGCCTTCATTGATGACAATGAAATCCTGCCATGCTGTTGTATTCCGCTTTGTCCGCTGAAAATTAAAGTACCGCTTTAGCGTGACCGGAAATGAATAAACAGCGCTATACCGCCGAGTACTGTTGCTGACGCAATTACCATTCTTGGTGTAACCGGCTCTGACAAAAATAACCAACCGCCCAACGCCGCGATAACCGGTACGCTTAGCTGTAATGTTGCCGCAATACTCGATGAAATACTGGGTAGCACTAAATACCAGGTGGCATAACCGAGCGCCGACGTTACAGACCCAGAGGCTATTGCCAGTAAAACCCCCTTGCTGTCCCAGCCAATATCCTCGCCCACAAACAAATACCCAGCCAATAGCACGACCATGGGCAAGGTACGCAGAAAATTACCGGTTGTAACAGCCAACCCTGACGCTGCGCGCCGTCCTAACAGCGAGTATCCCCCCCAGGCGATACCTGCAATGATCATTAATAACGCAGGCATGGTTGCCGGTGCACTGACGCCGGGCAATAACAAAATAACCAGACCTCCGACCGCTACAGTAACGCCAAGCAGCTGCAATGGCGTAAACGTCTCTTTATGCAGAAGCCCTGACGTCATCATGGTTAACTGTACAGCACCAAATAGCAGTAATGCCCCCGTACCGGTGCTCAGACCTACATAGGCATAAGAAAACCCCGCCGCATAAATGAACAGCGCAAGCGCACCTGCCCAGCTACCTGATTTAAGTGCACCTTCACGACGCAATAAGGCCAGTACCCATAGGGTTAACGCGCCGCTTAACAGCCTTACTTCTGTGAACACGCCCGGTGACACCTGGGTTTGCGTTAACGCCATGCGACATAACAGCGAATTACCTGCAAAGGCCATCATTGACAGGCAGGCCAGCAGTATTACAGTAGGTACAGATTGACGGTGTGTAGTCATGTCGTGGATTTTCTGTTGGTGGATAGCGCATTGTAAACACAAATAAACGCCACACGCCTGGAATTAGTGATCTACACTTTGGTTTTACAATCGCAGTGACCATTATCAACACGGAACGTTTATGAAATCAGCAGCCCTCTCCCTCCTACTCGTTATCCTATTCGGATGCAATACAACAACCGGTAAACAGGAGCAGCAAACCCGTGATGTCTCGACTGATGATAAACCGTCTCAGTCAATGCTGAGCAACATAAACCGGTTTCCGCCCCGCTACCCCATGCGCCACGCACGTTCCGGTACTGAAGGCTGCGCCACCATTGCCTATACACTGCAACCCAATCTTGCCTTGCGCGATGTTCAGGTGGTCGATGCCACCGAGGCCGCCTTCGCAGAAGAAGCGATGAAAGTAATCAGGCGATGGGAATGGGCAGGATTGACGGGTAAGGAAATAACCGAACCGCTCCATTTAAAAACGCGGTTTGAGTATTGCCTCGAAGATGGAAGTGGAAGATGCACAATCAGCAGGCTGACACCGAAAACACGTTGTAGCGGCGATGATCTTATAGCGTCGGTCGGGTCTAAAATGCAGTAACAACCGCGTAGGGATCTGCCCACCGCGAGTGCCTGAAAATGAAGCAGGCCAGATGTCTGACGCACCTGTGAACCGATAACGATCGGTGCCCTTCAAAGCCTGTTGTGGCTGCTGGTTGAGTCAACCGATATTGTCTGAATAATGTTTAAATGTACTGACACTGTTGCTAAACCAACGTACTCCGTCTGGGATGAAATCGGCTTGAGCGCTTAACCACGACTATACCATCCTGATACACAAAGTATGATGAGGAATGCGCCGTTGCATGGCGCTCTCCCCCACGTGCTTACCCGCTTGCGAATACCCCCAACTCTTCTAAACTTTACCCTTTAGACTAGTTATCACATTGCCTCATAGCTAAGGATTTGGTGTGAGTAAGCGTAACCCAACAAGGACCCACTTGGAGCGTGGTGTATTAGTATTAAATTTTACTGATGAAACATGCTTAAACAACGCACGGACGAACCTCCCTCACTGGCATTTTACCCATGCCACCAGTGTAGATTTTGCCTATAAAACCCTCGAAAAACACCACTACCATGTAGCTATTGCCCTGATTGGGCCCAGCCAGCAACAAGCTGTTATCAAGGCCGTAAAGCAGCTCTCCGCAAGCCATGACTCGCTATTGTGGATAGCCTTGTTTCGCAACGGCGATAGCTTGCTGCACACTATTAGCACCTGTTTCACCGAATACTTTCTTGACTATCACCATCTCCCCGTCGACTGGGCCAGGCTTGATCATACCCTGGGTCATATCTATGGCATGGCCCAGCTAAAACTGACTTCAAAACAGGATGTTAAGCCTTGCAATATCAATAGCCTGTGCTTTGGCAAGTCCCAGGAAATGCGACAGCTTAAAGAAAATTTAGATAAGGTCGCCTGCACCGATGAAACCGTTCTTATCGGCGGAGAAACCGGCACGGGTAAGGGATTATGTGCGCAATATATACACGCATTGTCGTCAAGAAGGAACGGCCCCTTTGTGACCGTAAATTGTGGCGCACTGCCGCCTACGCTGATCCATGCTGAGCTCTTCGGTCATGAAAAAGGTGCCTTTACGGGCGCGAATAAACAATATATTGGCCGCATAGAGCGGGCCCATAAAGGCACCTTGTTTCTCGATGAAATAGGTGACTTATCTTTGGAGTTACAAATTAACTTGCTGCATTTTCTGGAAGAAAACTATATTGACCGCTTGGGTGCCAATACATCAACCAAAGTAGATTGCCGTGTAATTTTCGCAACCCATGTAAACCTGGAGAACGCCGTCGAGGAAGGGCTTTTCAGGGAAGACCTGTATTACCGCATAAATATTATACAACTGGAAATTCCGAGTTTAAGGCAGCACAAAAGTGATATCGCCATTCTCGCCAATGATTGTTTGAATAAACTCACCACCCCGGACCATCAGTTTAGTTTTAGCGAGTCGGCGATTCTGGCGATGGAACAATATTCATGGCCAGGAAATGTGCGCGAGCTTAAAAACCGCATACAGCGGGCAATTATCATGAGTGAGAATGACATTATCACCGAAGCCGATTTAGCCCTAAGCCTGCCGAAATCCTCGCACCGAAGCTCAGAGGTTATAGACTTGGTCAAGCATCGCAATGAAATTGATACGGAACTCATCCTCGCAGCTATTAAAGGAAATAACTACAACATTTCGGCGGCGGCAAGGGAGCTATGTATTTCACGCACCACTTTTTATCGCCTGATTAAGAAGTGCAGAATAAAGCTGTAACTAAACCTAAGTTACAACCCGGAGGACCACCCCATGACACTATGCATACCCAAATATATCGTCTTAGCAATCACTTTGCTGTTACCCAATAGCTTTGACGTCCACGCCGAAAGCACCGGGCAGAGCAACGTAGAACAGGAGCTAAGTGCATTAAAACAAGAGGTTAACGAGTTAAAACAGCAACTCGCTACCATTGGCAGTCAGGTTAATGAAATACACACTATCGCCGTTGACTCGCAACGACCAAAACACAAAACGCTGGCCACGCAGGAAAATTTTGCTGGCGATGGCGCATTGGCAACCCTTGGCGATGATAATGCAGGGCTTGCCATCGTCGAGTTTTCTGATTACCAATGTCCGTACTGTAAACATTACGTCGACACCACATTTAGCAAGCTCAGAGCCGATTTTGTCGATAACGGGAAGGTAAAATATATCACTCGCGATTTCCCACTGGGGTTCCATCAACAGGCAAAAGGGGCTGCGGTTGCCGCCAACTGCAGTTTAGCCCAGGGGGCATACTGGCCAATGCGCGAGCGTTTGTTTAGCAATATGCAGAAACTGGGCGATGATTTATATCAACGCAGCGCCGAAGAACTTCAGTTAGATATGACAAAGTTTGCTAACTGCCTGGAGGATGATGCAGTACTGGCCAAAATAGAGCGGGACATGAGCTATGGTTCCTCATTAGGCATCCGGGGAACACCAAGCTTTTTAATAGGCAGGGTAGAAGACGGCAATCTGATCACCCCAACCTTATTACTTGGTGCCCAAAGCTATGACACCTTTGCCACATTATTGAACGAACTTGCCACCTCCGCAACCACGACGGGTGAATAACTTACTTGTTGACAGCGTGACGAGGCGTACCCTCCGCCTTGTCGCGCTATCCCTGCGATGTGAGCCGTAACTTGCAGACCGTGCTGCTTTTTCTCGTTAACGCATAGCGTGCCGAGCCATGTGCATTTTCCGCACAGCTTCGCGTATACATACCGACATAGAACCATTCAATGTGTCATAAAGTGTTCAGAACTGTTCACCTTAGTGTCTCACCATCAATTTATGATATAACATATTGATATATAAACAGTTAACACCATTACACACGCCCTACTCCACTCGTCTTGATGGCCAGCGTAACAGCGGTGAAACACCCGCCGCGCAAAATGAAAACCAAAACCCCTTTTAAAACAGGCGGCTCGAATATTGGTACAACGATTGCTGAATATTCGGCCAGATAAGGCTCTGCGCTATGGACACCGCTAAGTAAAGGGCTGCCATAGCCAGTCGCCAGTCACGGCAGAAATGCCGGTATCTGTAGCACAGCAAGGAACTCTCTTTTTAGAAATCAAGCCTTATTCCGCAGTTAAAAGTGATGAACTTACCTGAGACTTAATCAACATTTGCGATTAACTGAGGTCATTATTATGAAACAATTTAACTGTAAGCAGCTTGTCAGAGGCCTGGGTGTCGCCCTGATAAGCACAACCGGCCTGATTGGCCTAAGCACCACACCCGCCCACGCGTCTTTCTTCCCGCAACAAAATAATTCGGCCTGTATGGCCGAACAAGCGGGATTTGGCCTCAACTGTACCGCCAATGACGTAAGGGTCAGTAAGGTAGACAACATCACAAACGTAGATGGTACTACGCCGGTCGAGTGTGTTCTCGGTGAACTGTTCACCTTTAAGGCTGATGTCACCATCACCACAACAGCCAACGAGCGTTATGACTACTCAGTATATTTACCTGAGGGCTCCTGGAGTGCCCAGGATTACAATACTGACAATACCTGCTCTGTCCTAATCGGGCGTACCGATGGCCCTGGTGTTGACCTGGAAGGGGGACAGGATGCCTGTGCAGATATCAGTAAGGCCGCGGGCTTTAGCCCTACACATCTTTATGCAGGTGAAACCATCACCATGTTCTGTCGGGATGACGATAATTCAGGTCAGGCCGAGTTTAATTATTGTGCTGCCTGGCATAACAAAGATGGTGCCGATTGTTCCGAATTCGATCCGGCTGCACCAGGCACACCATCCAAGTGTCGCTGTGATGCCTTTGACATTGATGTCTTCATACGCCCGGATCCACCTGCTATTGAAAAAGCGCGCGTCGGGGTCGATACGCATACCGAGCCGGGTGGTGCCTTTACCTTCACCGTGAGCTTCACGAATCCTAACGATTCGAGCTCCATTTATCTTCAGTCATTAGAAGACCTGGTTGATACGGACGCCGATGGCAGCTATGAATCGACGCTCAACCTGTGGGGGGCAACCGGCCCAGCCGGTGCTGCTGACGGCGTGTACTTAACCAGCAGTAACTGTTCACAACCTGCCAATGGCGGTGAAATAGGCCCAAGTGCAACCTATAGCTGTCAATTTACCGTTGAGAAAGTGGGGACAGATCTGCCGGATGATCAAAGTCCGAAATTTTACAATGACGTCGTCAGACTTCTGTTATGGGATGAAAAAGGTGATCCGGTTTCGGCCGATCGATGTCCTGCCGGTGTTGACGACAGTTTAAGCCAGGATTGCAGTGATGTGGAGCAGGTGAATTTAACCAACTTACCGCCCACCATTAGCGTGCTGAAAACTGCCAGCCCAACGCAAGTCTCTGAGTCGGGTGCTGACGTTACCTATACTATCGACGTGACCAACACCTCGGATTATTGGGACTCCCCGCTCTACCTGACCGAACTGATGGATGACCAATTCGGTAATTTAGCTGGCCAGGGCAGCTGTAATGTCAATCTCTACATTGCTGAGGGTGCCACTTACAGTTGTAGCTTCACACAATTTATCAGTGGCACAGGCGCCGGCTCGCACACCAATACGGTCACCGCCAAAGCCACGGATAACGAACTGGATGAAGCGACGGCTGCCGAGTCGGAAACGGTGCTGATTAACGATATTCCTTCTGCGATAGCCCTACTAAAAACGGCCAACCCTACCGAAGTGCTTGAAACAGGCGATGACCCAAGCCAGGTTCGTACTGTTGATTTCACCTTCACATTCAGCGTCGATGACACTGGGGTTGATAGCGTTGCCTTTGAAACCCTTATCGACGACCAGTTCGGTAACCTAACCGGCCTGTGTATGGTAGATATGTACGATGACGGTGATGATGGCAATGGCACTGTCGGCCCGCAACCTATTGCGTCAACGCCGCTCGCAGGCTTTATACTTTACCCCGGTGAAAGTGCCAGTTGTACCATTTCAGAGGATCTGACCGGTAATGCCGGCGATATTCATGTCAACGTTGCCACGATTACTGGTACCGATGAGGATGGACAGGCCGTAGAAGCCGTGGATGATGCCACCGTAACCTTCCTGCCTGGTTCTCCTGCTGCTGACATGAAGTTTGCCGCCAGCATGCTGGTTGTGATTGAGCTGCAAAATGCCGGTATTGAAAATGTCACGCTGACTTCACTTACCCTGGGTATTGCTGGCCCCAGCGTATTTACCGAGGATGCGACTGCAGGGTACAGGCTGTATAACACTGGTGGTATGTTCGATGGTGTGTCCTACCCGTCATGTAACCAAGGCGAAGAACTCACGTATAACGGCTCTCCTGGCGATACTTATGCCTGCGCCTTTACCATAGAGTTCATTCCGGGTCTGGAAAATACCGCCCCTATCGAATTCCTTAACGAGGTAATTGCTACGGTTGAAGATGATGAAGGGGACGCTTCTTCTAATGATGTATCCATTCAAGTCACCACAGTAGAATAGTCTCCGGGTAAACGAACCCCAGACTATATCAACGACTAAGCCGGGGCGATTGTCCCGGCTTTCTTATAAACCCGTTGCTGTGAGGCAACGTATGTTATTACTGTTGGTCGGGGCCGGACTACTTTTTCCCCTTGCCCGGATTACCCCCACCGCCATTGCCATTGCCAC
Source organism: uncultured Alteromonas sp. (assembly GCA_964508695.1). Lineage (GTDB taxonomy): Bacteria > Pseudomonadota > Gammaproteobacteria > Enterobacterales > Alteromonadaceae > Alteromonas. Next base: position 170 of record CAZDUT010000142.1, on the reverse strand, counting down.
CATCGCTGTCCAAAGTGACACTCACTGTCGCTGTGGATACTAATTCACCGTCACTGATGGTATAGCTAAAGCTATCACCGTTTTTAAAGTTCTTCGCCGGGGTATATTGAATCCGGCCATCGCTGAGGATCTGCACACTGCCCTTGCTGCCTTGTGTTGCACTTTTCACA
>CAZDUT010000141.1:0-8352 GCA_964508695.1 uncultured Alteromonas sp. | reverse complement strand
ATATGTATGGGGCGGATAGCGCCAGTGTGGCGTTAATTGATATTAATCACTTTTCTGATATCAATGATGGTCTGGGTCAGGAAGCCGGTAACGAACTGCTTCGTGCTATCAGTCATCGTTTGGAAAGTCACTTTTCGGCCTCCGTACGCAAGGGGCGTATTGGCGCTGACGTCTTCGGTCTGATTGGCTCAGAAGAGGAAGTCAATCCGGTAAGTATTAACAAAATGTTCCAGTCCTCATTTCAGGTTGGCGATCATACTCTGCCGGTCAATGTGACGATAGGCTTGTGCAGACTGGATAAAACCAAACGTATAGGCATAGAACTGCTCAAACGTACCAACATCGCCCTGAACCGCGCGAAGAAGAATATCGCGGATAATTTCGAATATTTTGCGAAAGACATCGAAGATAAAACCACCTGGCGACTGAATATGATCCGACGTCTGAGAAACGATTTCGCCGATCGTAAGTTACAGTTGTGGTTCCAGCCTCAGGTAGACCTGGTTAGCGAAAAAGTTGTCGGTATGGAAGGCTTGTTGCGCTGGCCAAGTGGCGATGGCAAATTCACTCCGCCATCGGAATTCGTGCCATTGGCAGAGTATTCCGGTCTTATCGTGGATATTGGTCAGTGGGTACTTGAAGAGTCCTGCCGACGGATAAAGCAGTTAAGAGACAGTGGTTACGGACATTTACGCGTCGCGGTAAATATCTCGATTCCGCAGTTCAGGGATCGACAATTTGTAAAGCGGGTGACCGATACTCTGGCACGGTACGACTGTGACCCCAGTCGGCTGGAACTGGAAATTACCGAAAGTGTGGTCATGGATGAGCCGCAAATTGTGGTTGATGCGCTTCGAACGCTTAAAAAGTATGGCGTAGCGATAGCTATCGACGACTTTGGAACCGGCTTCTCCTCCATGAGTTATTTGCAACAGTTGCCCCTCGACAGGCTAAAAGTCGATCGCTCTTTCGTCGCGGATATCGAGCCGGGAAGAACTGCCGTACTTGCTGAAACCATCGTCACGCTGGGAAATAAACTGGGGTTACAAACCATCGCTGAAGGCGTAGAGAAGCGCGAGCAGGCAAGCTATATGATAAAGTTGGGCTGTGATGAGGCGCAGGGATATCTTTTCGCGAAGCCAATGCCTTTTGACGAACTCATGGCGTTTCTGGAGCAGAAAAACGACTAAGCAGGTTGGGCACGTATTGCGACCGTGCCTGCCACTGCACTGAGTCGACATGAGGGGCTGGCAACGCTTACGCTCGCTTGTCCTGTTGTTTGATTATCAACGGGCAATTGTATTTTCCGATTCCGAAATATTACGTCAGTGTCATATTAGTGTCATAAAGTTATGAACCGTATTTGACTTGCTTCTGTAATCACCGTATATTGAATTTAACAGTATGGTACTGTGATTTTTAGGAGGTAAGACATGCGTAAAGTAGTACTTGGATTAGCAATGCTAACCTGTTTTGGTGTTGCGCATGCGGAGTCTGGTTCCAACCAGCTTTTCGACTGTATGGATGCAGCCACATTCGAAATGAATGACCAGTGTATGGCTGATACTATTAGCAGCAACGTTGGTTACCGTAATGCACAAAACGAAATTTTCTCTGGCGCGAGCGACAGCCAGGGCGACTACGCCATTGCAACATTAACGTTCGATCAAGAGAAAATGCAGATTGACATCGTCGCGCACAAAGATGCGCTTAATGCGATGACTGCAAGACTTGAAAAGCTTCCCAAATAATAAAAAACCGGCACGTGCCGGTTTTTTTATGCCTTCCTGCTTCTGATCAGAATATTCTGTTTAATCCGTTAATTGCCGCTACTCTGTATGCTTCTGCCATCGTCGGGTAATTAAAGGTTGTATTCACGAAATACTCGATCGTGTTGCCGTCACCGTGCTGCTGCATAATCGCTTGTCCGATATGCACAATTTCCGACGCCCGCTCACCAAAGCAATGGATCCCCAACACTTCCAGGGTTTCTCTGTGAAACAAAATTTTAAGGCTACCCACTTCTGTAGAGGCAATCTGCGCTCTTGCCAGGTGTTTAAACTGGGCCCGGCCAACTTCATATGGCACTTTCGCCTCAGTAAGCTCCTGTTCGGTTTTACCGACAGCACTGATCTCCGGTATGGTGTAAATGCCTGCAGGTATATCTTTTACCAGTGCAGATTGCGCCTGGCCTTCAAGCATTGCCTGGGCAGCAAAACGACCCTGATTATAAGCGGCTGACGCAAGGCTCGGATAGCCAATCACATCGCCTACAGCGTAGATGTTATCTACCTCAGTCTGATAATTATCGTTGACTGAAAGTTGGCCTCGCCCATCGGCTTTCAGACCAATGTTCTCGAGTTTAAGTTTATCCGTATTGCCGGTACGCCCGTTGGCAAATAACAGGCAATCGGCGCGCATGCGCTTGCCAGACTTGAGGTTCAGAATGACACAATCGTCTTTACCTTCCACAGATTCGTAGGTTTCGTTATGGCGTATCAGTGCCCCGTTGTTCCATAAGTGATAACTGAGCGCATCAGAAATTTCAGTATCAAGAAAAGAGAGTAACCGGTCGCGCATATTGACCAAATCGACCTTCACCCTCATTCCGCGAAATATACTGGCGTATTCAGAGCCAATTACCCCAGCGCCGTAAATGATGATCGACTTCGGATCGTGATCCAACGATAAAATGGTATCTGAGTTGTAGATCCGCGGATGGGAGAAGTCGATATCGTCTGGGCAATAAGGCCGTGAGCCGGTTGCCAGCGCAACCTGGCGGGTGGTAAGCACATCTTTTGAACCGTCTTCACGGATGATTTGCAGGGTATGTGCGTCAATAAAGCTGGCCTCACCGTAATGCATGGTTACCCGGTTGCGATCATAAAATGATGCACGCAGGTTAGTTTGCTTACGAATCACGCCACTGGCATGTTTCATTATTTCAGAAAAGGTCAGGTTACGGCTTACGTGACTGTCGGCAAAAAGCGGCGAGTTGTTGTACTCAATCAAGCGGCTAACGGAATGCCGTAAGGCTTTTGACGGAATCGTTCCCCAGTGTGTACAGCCGCCGCCGACGGCCTCATAGCGCTCAACAACGGCAACATTTTTGCCGGACTTGGCGAGTTGCATCGCGACGCCTTCACCGCCTGGACCGGTTCCAATCACTACAGCATCATACTGATAATTTTTTGTGTCTTGCTTCGGTTTAGTCTGTTTTGCCATGACTACTCACTATCAGGTGGTAAAAATCTTAAACAACAATACGTTAATTTATACCTGTTCGCTTAGGAATCTGATCTGCTAAGACGTGGCATTGATCGGTTCAACGACTCGAATAAACACGTTGTGTGCTGAAAACCGGAGGAATATAGAGGAGAACTATATGGCGTGCGCCTGGCCTGTAACCAGGCGCGCCGTATCCCGCTTAGTGTATTAAGCGAACTGCAACTTCTGCAGTTGTAGCCACTTTTCGCGCTGAACCGCCAGCGCGTGTTTCAATTCTTTGTATTTAAAGTCCAGCTCGAACCGTTCAAGACTCTGCTTTAACGACTGTTGCCGAACCTTTACCAAGCGTTTTTTAGTCGCGTAATATTCTGACATTTTTGCCATTAACAGCTCGTATTCATGGTGAACGAGGTGCAATATTTCGTCGGCGTTTGGCAGATGTAACGCTTTTTCATTGGCGTGCTTCAACTGCATAGCAGCCCGCGCCTTTTCAATACGCTCTTCCGGGCAGCGGCGCAAGTTGTGGGTAAGACCAACATACGACAGCCCCCGAATTAGCCACTTCGTGGGATCGTAGTGCCACCAACGGATGCCGTTGCGATAGTCATATTCAAAAATATGATGGAAGTTGTGATACCCCTCGCCAAATGTGAAGAACGCCAGAATACCGTTGTCGCGTGCACTGTTACCGTCGGTATAGGGTTGACGTCCCCAAAAATGAGCCAGAGAGTTTATAAAGAACGTTACGTGGTGAACCATCACCAGACGCAATACGCCAGCAATCAGCACCATGCCCAGGATATCGCCATTCAACCAGCCAAGGGCCGCCGTGATCCCAACGTTTGCCGCCAGTACGATAGGCAGGTAGTAACGGTGTTGCCAGGTTACCACCTTGTCTTTTTGCAGATCACGGCAGTTTGAATAGTCTGCATAACGGGTCGCCTGATATTCGCGCAGCATCCAGCCAATATGTGCAAACCACAGTCCGCGCTTCGCGGAATAGGGATCTTTGTCGTTATCGTCCACATGGCGGTGATGAACACGATGATCGGAACACCAGTGCAGAATACTGTTTTGCAGCGCCATCGCGCCGCCTATCGCCAGTACAACCTTAACGATCGGGTGAGCATCGTAGGACTTGTGAGACCATAAACGATGGTAACCGGCGGTAATAGACATACCTGTGAAAAAGAACAAAAACACAGCAGCGCCTATTTCCATCCAGTCAATGCCTGCAGCTGCAACCCACAGGGGGACACCAACAAAGGCGATGAGTGCACTTAAAATAAATACCAGTACATTGGTCAGAATTATAGGGGGTTTTTTCATATCAACACAACTCAGCTTACAACTGTGCGCTAAGATAACGTCTATCGGTTAACCGGGCAACTTAATCCTCATCATTTAGCGTAAATTTAATCTTATGTCCTTGGGCACCGGATGCGCGGTGGCAGGTGACACTCACTCTGTGATGACGGCTCTGGCTGAAATGCGCTAAGATAGCGCCAGGGAAGTATCAAGGCTGCAAAGTACGATAGCCGCATAACCGCAGTTCCGGTTTACAGGTCCAGGTTCAACCCATAAAAAAAGGCCTTTCCTATTGTATGCAGGAGTAGTTAATTGTGAGTCGACAGGAACAAAAGCTAAAAACCCGTCAGAAGCTAATTGAAGCTGCGTTTACCTTATTAGACGAAAACCGAAGCCTGTCAGCCATTAGCCTGCGGGAAGTAACGCGGGAGGCGGGTATCGCACCCACATCATTTTACCGGCATTTCAAAGATATGGACGAACTTGGCCTGACGCTGGTAGATGAAGCCGGACTTGCGCTCAGACAACTGATGCGACAGGCAAGGCGGCGTATTGCCTCTGGTGGTGGAGTGATCCATACGTCAGTTGAGACCTTTCTGGAGTTTATTACTGCGAACAAAAACGTGTTTCGCTTATTGCTACGAGAGCACACCGGCACGTCGGCGGCATACCGTTTGGCCGTGTTAAGGGAGATTCAGCACTTCATCGAAGAGTTGACGGACTACATTATTGAACGCCAGAACGTGGAGCATACCGTTGCCAATACGCAGGCAGATGCAATGGTGAGGCTGGTTTTTAGCGCGGGCGCTGAAGCGCTGGAGGCCGATGCGAAAATGCGTCGGGAGATTGCACTGCGGGTGAAACTACAACTGCGTTATGTTCAGTTAGGCGCCGCCATGGCGACGCAGTCAAAACCTGAGCATTAAGCCCGTCTACTTTCTGGAGAGGCTCACACCCGCTTCTATGTGATGGGTAAAGGGAAATTGATCGAATAGCGCTGCATGGGTAATTTCATGCGTCTCACTGAGTACCGTCAGGTTTTCGCTGAGCGTCTCGGGGTTACACGAAATATAAATAATATTGTCGTAATGCTGGATCATTCTGAGTGAGTCTACATCCAGGCCGGCACGCGGCGGGTCGACCAGTACCGTGGTAAAGTCATAGGCACTAAGATCAATGTCGTTTAGCCTGTTGAATGCCCGCCCATCAACCAGCGCTTCAGTAAATTCTTCTGCCGATAACCGCACTATTTTTACATTGTCTATGTCATTTGCCTGAATATTGAATTGCGCAGCTTCGACCGAGGGTTTGGCAATTTCAGTACCGATAACCTGCCTGAACTGCCTGGCCAGCGGTAGTGAGAAGTTTCCGGCACCGCAATATAGCTCAAGCAAGTCACCACGTAATGGCCGGCAAACCTCCAGGGCCCACTCAATCATGTCGCAATTCACTACGGCATTGGGCTGAGTAAAGCTATTCTCAATGTGTTTAAAGATAAATGTTTCACCCGCCACGGACAGCCGTTCGATAACAAAGTCATTGCCAATGATACGTTTTTGCTTGCGGGCGCGACCAATGATACTCACCGGATGCGTTGTTGCCAGTTCCGCTTGTAACGCTTCCGCTTCCTTTTGCCACTCATCATCAAGAGGCTTGTGGTAGAGCAGACTGATCACCATTTCGCCAGACAGTGCCGTGAGGTAATCAACCTGAAACAATTTCGTACGTAGTGTCGTATTCCTTCTTACCGCGTTTAACAGGCGTGGCATCATGGCGTTGATGTTTTCTGCAGCAGCTGATAGCGAGTCTACCCGATACTTTTCTTTTGTTTGCTGGTCAAACATGATGTGAAAGAGATCATCGCCTTCATGCCATACGCGAAACTCAGCCCGCATCCGGTAATGTTGCTCAGGCGAAGGGTATACGTTAATGGATGGAGCGTTATGTGGAGTCAGCAGTTTTTGCAGTCGCTCAACCTTTTCGGTGAGCTGGTCTTGATATGAAGCCGTTGCCAAAGTCATCGTTCTCCCCCGGAAGCAGAAAGCTGCGAATTGTAGTTGCTTTATAAAACTCTGCAACTGCAGTGTTGTCTGCAGTGGCAAAAAGCTGTCGCATGCCCAAAATCGTCAAATATTTGACTGGATATTGAATTAAAATTAAACAATTTGCCAGGCGAGCCGATACAGACAGCGTGGATAGTGAGGACTTTATTATGAACGTAGGTCAAATCAAGACATTTCTTGGTGACCAGAAAACTTCTGAGCAACCCAGTATGGCTATCAAAAAACAATTGCAAGAAGATGGACTCAAGCAGGCCAGAGAAATGGTTAATCGCCAATCTACGTCAGTACACGTGTCGGCTTCTCAGACATCAATTGGACTGCGGATGTTTAGCGGTGCACTAGCGAATCATATAAATATTGATGGTAAGACCCCGACAGTCGAGTCATTGGAAAATAACGAAAAAGACAATAAGCGCACGGCGTCATTATTTGATTTCGGCAAAGTGGCCAAAAACGTCATGCGTTTTGTGGGCAGTGTCATTGATGGCGCAGCGCGAAGTGGCGCAGATGATAAGCGGCTTACAGCCCTGTTTGAACAGGCCCGTTCCGGGGTCGCAAAAGGTATTGCAATGGCAGAAAAAGACATTGGTACCTTTATGAATGACGACATAGAAACCGGTATCGCGCGCAGCAGAGAGCTTATTGCCGGCGAAATTGATGCGTTGGAAGCGCGGCTCTTGAATAAAGCCCCTCGCGCAACAGAGGCGTCAATGCTGAATATGCGTACCGGAAGCATAAGCTCGGGTGCCTTGCAGATCCGCACCCGCGATGGTGATGAACTGACCCTGCGCTTCGAGAATGTGCAACAGTTCACCTATCACCAACAAACACGCTTTAGCACGTCGCGAGAGCAGAGCACCGGCGTAGAAAATGACGAACAGCCCTCCAGAGTGTCGTCCTCCGAGTCAGTGCTCTACCAGTATTTTCAGAAAAACGGTATCAGCTTCACCCTTGAGGGTGAACTGGATGAGGATGAATTGAAGTCGATTGCGGATCTGGTCGGGCAGGCCAATGATCTGGCGGATACCTTTTTCGGCGGTGAACTCGACAAAGCGTTTGAAGATGCCCTGAAACTTGGCTTTGATGACCGGGAACTCGTCGGCTATGCACTACAACTGAATCGCACCAGTCGGGCGGAAATGGTGCAAACTTATGAAAGTATCAAACACTATAAAGACGATCAGCCCGATGCTAATAAATACGGCAATGCAGTAAGCCCGATTTCTCAATACCTGGACAAAATGCTGGCAACGATGGACAGGGCTGGCCAGAAGCTTGAGAGTGGTGAAGAATATAACACTTTGATAAATGGTCTCATCGGACAGATGGATAATGTACAGCTGCCTGATGTCGTATCAGCGCTCAATCGCTTCCATATGTTCAACAAGCATTTACTAGATGAAATGCCAGTGGCTACCACTGAGCAGGCGGATATGCTTGCTCAGCAGCAGCTTGGTCAGTAATTACTGATTCTCGCCTTTATCTTTTGCGGGGCGAACCTTGAGGGTTCGCTCCTGAAAGGTGGTATCGTTAAGCTTGTCGATGGCATTATCGACATCGTCAGTAACGACTTCGATAAAACCATAACCTTTACGCTTACCCGTTTTTCTGTCTTTCATTAGTCGAACCGACTGCACTGCAATAAATTCACTAAAAAAGGCTTTTACCGCATCTTCATTTGCACGATATGGCAGGTTGCCGACATAGAGGGTTGAAACCTCCGCCGATGACAAACCATTATCGTTGTCCTGAC
>CAZDUT010000140.1:0-8359 GCA_964508695.1 uncultured Alteromonas sp. | reverse complement strand
GAAGAAATGAAAGACGCCCAGGCTGACATCGAACGTCTTGAAACTGAGTTGCAGCTATTGCTGTTGCCCAAAGATCCAAACGACGATCATAACTGTTTTTTGGAAATTCGTGCCGGAGCCGGGGGCGATGAAGCGGCGATATTTGCTGGCGACCTGTTCAGAATGTACAGCCGTTATGCCGAGTCCCGCGGCTGGAAGGTAGACGTGGTCAGTGCCAGTGAAGGTGAACACGGTGGCTACAAAGAAGTGATTGCCAATATGAGCGGTGATGGCGTGTATGGCGTGATGAAGTTTGAATCCGGCGGTCACCGGGTGCAACGCGTACCAGAAACCGAGTCGCAAGGTCGTATTCATACATCAGCCTGCACCGTGGCAGTGCTGCCGGAAATTCCGGAGTCTGAAGCCATTGAAATTAATCCGGCGGATTTGCGCACCGATACCTTTCGGGCATCCGGGGCGGGTGGTCAGCACGTTAATAAAACGGACTCTGCAATTCGTATTACTCACATACCTACCGGGTTAGTCGTGGAATGCCAGGACGAGCGCTCGCAGCATAAGAACCGTGCCAAAGCGATGTCGGTGTTGCAGGCCCGCTTAAACCAGATTGAAGAAGAAAAACGCGCTAAAGAAGAAGCCAGTACCCGTAAAAGTCTGGTGGGCAGTGGCGACCGCTCTGAGCGCATCCGCACGTATAACTTCCCCCAGGGCCGGGTAACCGATCACCGTATAAACCTCACGTTGTACCGGTTAGATGAGGTGATAGCGGGAGATGTAAGCCAGCTGATTGATCCCATCATTCAGGAGCACCAGGCAGACATGCTGGCGTCGCTGGCCGACGAATAATGACCAAGCGAGTCGATGATGCCCTGCGCTGGGGCATAGAACAACTGGCCGGTGCTGAGTCGCCGGACGTTGATGCCAGGGTATTGCTTTGCCACGTCTTAAAAAAACCAGCCAGTTATGTGTATACCTGGCCAGAGCACACCCTTGACGCTCAGCAGTGGCGTCATTATCAGCGCGTTATACAGTCAAGGGCTACGGGGAAGCCGGTGGCACATATTACCGGAGTTCGTGAGTTCTGGTCGCTGGAACTGGAGTCTACTTCCGACACACTCATTCCCCGACCAGAAACCGAGTTACTGGTTGAGGCTACATTAGCCCGGTTACCGGAGGGGGCGTGTGCAGTATGTGATTTAGGCTGCGGAACCGGCGCCATTGCGCTTGCCATTGCCAGCGAACGCCCGGAGGCTACGGTTGTAGGTGCTGATGTTGTAAGCGAAGCCGTAGCGTTAGCCAGACGAAATGCTAAACGCAACGACATACTCAACACCCATTTTCTAAAAAGCCACTGGTTCGATGCGATAGAGGGGCGCTTCTCTGCAATCGTGTCAAACCCACCGTACGTCGAGTCAGACAGTCCTTATCTGTCTCAGGGCGACGTCCGTTTCGAGCCTGCATCAGCGCTGACATCGGGGCCCGATGGTTTAAACGACATTCGTTATCTCATTGAAAATGCTCCGCCATTTTTAAAGCCCGATGGCTATCTGCTGCTAGAGCACGGTCACGGACAGGCAGAGGCTATTCGGACGCTGATGGCAAAACGTGGCTACAGTGAGATTGAAACGCTTAAGGATTTGGCCGGTCACGATCGGGTCACGCTCGGCCGTCGCAGTGCTTGCGATTAATTCCACATCAAGTAGTATTTTGTACACAATAATTTTAAAGACACAGGATGTAGGACGTCGGCATGAATGATGACTTATTGTTTGCAGATGATGTTGACGAGGAGCCGACCGAACCGCTGGGTACCTGGAAAATACTCATTGTGGATGATGAGCCCGAAGTCCATGCCGTCACCAAACTGGCGCTGTCTGATTTTGCGCTAAATGGTAAAACCCTTGAGTTTGTCAGTGCTTACAGCGGAGAGCAGGCCCGTCACTGTTTTCGTGAGCACAATGATATTGCAGTGGTGTTGCTGGATGTCGTCATGGAGTCGGACGATGCTGGACTACAGGTAGCTGACTACATTCGCAATGACTTGGATAACCATTTTACCCGCATAATTTTGCGTACCGGACAACCAGGCCAGGCGCCGGAAAAAGATGTCATCATTAACTACGACATCAACGATTATAAATCGAAAACCGAACTCACCGCCCAGAAGTTGTTCACGGTTATTATCGCCGCACTGCGCTCCTATCGCGACATTATCGTCATTGAAGAAAACCGGGCAGGTCTGGAAAAAATTCTCGATGCGTCGGTCGACCTCTTTTCGTCCCGCTCGCTGGAAAAATTCATGCAGGGTATCATTCAGCAGCTTTCATCCATTCTGGGCTGTTCAAAAGATGCCGCGTATATCACCACTGCAGTAGCAGCACCACGGCCGATTGAGTCTGAAAACCCCGAAGAACTCTATGTGTTTGCCGGCAACGGCAATTACTCTGACAAAGAAGGCGTGCCGTTGCGTGACGCGGTCACAGAGCAGGAATACGCACTGTGCCAGCAGGCCATGAAAGAGCAAAGTATTGTTTATGCGGAAGATCACGTTGTTGCCTACTGCAACAGTAAGTCAGAGAAAGGCTCGTTGCTTTACCTCTCCGGATTACCACGGCGCATAGGGGAAAGCGACAAACACCTTGTTCGGCGCTTTTCAGACAGCGTGCAACTTGCCTTTGATAACGTGCTCAAAACCAGCGAAGTAGAAGCCACCCAGCGTGAAATCATCGAGCGACTTAGTCGTGCAATGGATTCGGGCAAAGAGGGTGATCAACATATTCGACGCATGACCGAAATGGCAAAGCTGATAGCGGAAAAAGTGGGTATGGATGAAGACGGGCAACGTCAGCTGGTGCAGGCGATTCCACTGCATGATGTGGGCAATTCTTACTTACCCGAGCAACTGCTGAACAAGAGCGGTAAACTGACCGACGAAGATAAATTTGCCATTCGACAGCATGCTGAATTTGGCTATGGCATTCTCAAAGACTCCGAAAAGCCGGTTATCCAGTTGGCCGCCACGCTAGCCAGGCAGCACCATGAACGCTGGGATGGTACAGGATACCCGCAAGGTTTAAAGGGAGAGGAGATCAAGCTGGAAAGCAGAATTACTGCGCTGGTAGATGCCGCCGATGCGCTCTTTAATGCACGCCCATACAAACCTGCCTGGCCGCTGGAGAAAATCAAATCAGTGCTCAGTAGCGAGCGCGGCAAGCATTTCGATCCGCAACTGGTGGATATTGTACTGAATAACCTGGCACAACTCGCAGCGCTTCAGGAAGCGCACCCCGATCTACGATAAAAATAAGGACCGGTTTTATGTATATAATGGCAAAACACTTACACCTGACAGCAGTGGTACTGAGCATTCTGTTGTTTGTAATACGCTTTATCTGGTCACAGTTTGACGCCAGTATATTACAAAAAAAATGGGTGAAAGTGGTTCCGCATATTATCGATACGGTATTGCTGGCCTCCGCCATCTGGCTTTGCGTTATACTTTCGCAATATCCGTTTGTGCAAAGCTGGCTGACATTCAAGGTGTTGGGGGTTATTGCCTATATTCTTCTTGGCCTGGTAGCACTGAAATGGGCGAGCACGGCGGCAGGCCGCTGGCTTGGATTCTTCGGTGCATTGGCCGTGCTGATGGCTACCGCTATGGTGGCCGTTACTAAGCAGCCACTCTTTTAAAGTAAGGTAAATAGTTAACAATGACAGATTCTAACCGCGTGGTTTCGGTCGGTGATATCGACGTTGCCAACCAAAATCCATTCGTCTTATTTGGCGGTATGAACGTACTTGAGTCCCGTGACATGGCGATGCGGATCGCAGAGCATTACACGGAAGTCACCACTAAGCTTGGCATTCCTTATGTTTTTAAGGCCTCATTTGATAAAGCCAACCGCTCCTCGGTGCACTCGTTTCGTGGGCCAGGCATGGATGAAGGGCTGAAGATATTCGAGGAAATTAAGCAACAGTTTAATCTCCCGCTAATTACTGATGTACACGAACCGCATCAGGCAAAGCCAGTGGCCGAGGTGGTGGATGTAATCCAGCTGCCAGCATTTCTGGCCCGGCAGACTGATCTTGTGGTTGCGATGGCCGAAACCGGTGCCGTGATCAATGTAAAGAAGCCTCAGTTTCTGGCCCCGCATGAGATGCGCCATATCATCGGCAAGCTCGGGGAAGCCGGTAACGACAAGGTGTTACTGTGCGAGCGGGGCAGCTGTTTTGGCTATAACAATTTGGTTGTCGACATGTTGGGTATGGATGCAATGAAAGCCTATGCACCGGTGATCTTTGATGCCACCCATGCATTGCAAATGCCCGGCGGCCGCGAGTCGTCGGCAGATGGTCGACGCGCGCAAGCTGCACAATTAGCCCGAAGCGGAATGGCATTAGGACTGGCAGGGCTGTTTATTGAAGCGCATCCTAACCCGGATGAGGCTAAATGCGATGGGCCTTGTGCATTGCCGCTGGCAAAGCTTGAGGCGTATTTAACCCAAATGAAAGCGCTGGATGACTTAATAAAGGGCCTGGCTCCTTTGGATACCAGCAATACCTAGTCAGAGAGCATAATCCGGCGGCATCGCCGCCGGTATGCACATCAGGTGTGAACGGGTCTTACTCGCTTTTTGCTTCCCTGCGCGACGCGTGTTTATCGTTCAAAACATATAACCCTTTGCCCAAACGACGCTGATTTTCTTCATTCAGAGCAAACAGTGCCTGCTGCTGTACCAGATCGAACATTTCAATCGCAGGCAGCGTCATAACTGCTTCCAGCTCGTGCTTAGCGGCCTGCTGAAGTGCATGGGTAGGTGATGGTTGCGTGGTTTGTGAAGCCGCAGTCGCGGCGCTGACAAAGGCCATCACGGACACACTGGAAAGAAGTAGTTTGTTCATTTTCACACCTAATATAAATAATTAAAATATTTTTCAGTTTTTGTTAACGGTTTTAACAATGATGGTTCGTAAATTACTGACATAAAACAGTGTTTTTCGACCACGGTGAAATAGTAAACAAAGGTTGGTGAAAAATAAAACGAGTAAAAGTATGGATTTTGCATTAGAATAACTAATTAATTTGTAACCCATGTTTCATAAACCAGTCAGGCCCGTGCATGCAACGACGATTACCCCCTCTCAATGCCCTTAAAGCCTTTGAAGCCGCGGCCCGGCACCTAAGCTTCACGCGGGCTGCCGATGAACTGTTTGTTACCCAGGCCGCGGTGAGTCATCAGATTAAGGCGCTGGAAGATTTCTTATCCATGAAATTATTTATTCGGCGTAACCGCACATTGCTGTTAACCGAAGAAGGGCAGGCGTACTTTCTGGAGCTGAAAGACATTTTTAAAAACCTGGCCGAAGCCACAGACAGATTGCTGGCTAAAGGGAGTAAAGGTGCAATTACTGTGGCGATGCCGCCAAGTTTCGCAAGTCAGTGGCTGGTCCCCCGCATCAGCCAGTTTAGTCTGGCCCATCCGGACATTGATGTGCGGATCAAAGCCGTCGACTTTGACGAAGGCTTTTTAGAAGACGATATTGATGTGGCTATCTACTACGGCAGAGGGCGCTGGAGTGGTCTGCAAGCCGATAAATTGCATCGCGAGTTTCTCACGCCATTATGTTCCCCCGTCATGCTTAGCGGTCCTAAGCCGTTGATGACGCTTGATGATTTGCGCCATCATGTGCTGTTACACGATCTGACCCGTTCAGCCTGGAAGACCTGGCTAAAACAGGTGGGAGTAATTGGCGTAAATGTAAATCAGGGACCGGTGTTCAGTCATTCCATGCTGGTCCTGCAGGCGGCGGCGCTGGGGCAGGGGATTGCGCTGGGTAATACCATACTTGCCCGGCCTGAAATTGACGCAGGGCGGCTGGTTATGCCGTTTGAGGAAAAAGTGGAAAGCCGCGATGCCTTTTATCTGGTGTGTGATGAATCACGTGCAGATTTAGGTAAAATTGTGGCCTTTCGCGAGTGGATCATGGCACTGGTTGAGAAGGAGCAGGACGATGTTTGATATACAGCGGGTACACAGTCAGTCACCCCAGCACCCGGTAGCGAGGCTGGTGTTGGCACACGGGGCCGGTGCGGGGATGGAACATGCATTTATGCAGCAGCTGGCGGCGGATTTGGCAGGCGAGGGCATTGAAGTAGTATTGTTTAACTTCCCTTATATGCAGACCATGAAGGCAGAGAATAAACGCCGCCCGCCAAATAAAGCCGAGGTGCTGATGGCGCATTTTAGTACGCTGATGGCGCACATTGAAGATGAACTGCCCGCCTTGCCAACGTTTATCGGCGGTAAGTCAATGGGGGGACGTATTGCGACAATGGTGGCTAATGATGTGAACTGCCAAGGCGTCGTGGCGTTTGGCTACCCTTTTCATCCTCCGGGCAAGCCGGAGAAAACTCGAACTGATCATCTGCCCGGCATGCAGGTTCCGCTTTGCGTGATCCAGGGCGAGCGTGACACCTTTGGTAATAAGCGCGAAGTAGATGCGTATACCTTAGGCAATAACGTGCAGTGTCACTTTCTTGCAGACGGCGATCACAGCTTTAAGCCACGCAAAGCCAGCGGTCATACGCTGGACGCGCATATACAGCAGGCGGCCGGAATTACTAAAACGTTTATAACTGAGGTGGGGCAGTGAGGGGCTTACTCATATTTGCGGTATTAAGCGCGCTCCTTGCCGTCATTTTAGGAGCCTTTGCCGCCCACGGGTTAAAAACGATGCTCGACAGCGCCATGCTGTCAGCGTTTGAAACCGGTGTGCGCTATCAGATGTACCATGCCCTTGGGTTATTGGCCTTGCCAGCGGTAACGCCCTATGGCGACAAACGTTGTTTGGTAGGCGCTGGTATTTTCTTTTGTATCGGCACAGTGCTATTCAGTGGCAGCCTGTATTTGCTCACAACGCTGTCACTGACAGCGTTGGGACCGGTCACCCCGCTCGGTGGACTTAGTTTTATGATTGGCTGGCTGATGGTGCTGGTGGCATTAATTCGAGGGGAGAAAGCATGAGTGGTATGCTCGCTTACTGCCGCGCAGGGTATGAGAATGATACGGCCAATGAATTGACGACGCGTTTGGCTGAGAACGAAATATACGGGTATCCGGTGCTAAAGCAGAACCAGTCTTTTGTGATCTTCAATTTTTATTCTGCGGATGATGCCGACGCCGCTGTAAAGTCGCTACAGGTAGCCGAGACAATTTTTCCCCGGCAACTTATTCAAATTATTGCCTCACTGCCTGATCTGGATCGGGAAGATCGCATAGGGCCGATCCTGGATTGTCTGGTTGCAGAAGATCTGGGGCATGCGGCAGGTGACATGGTGATTGAGTACCCGGATACCGAGGAGGGCAAAAGCCTGGCGAAATTCTGCCGTAAATTTACGGTGCCGCTGCGTCAGGCCCTGCGTAAAAAAGGCTTACTGACTAAGCAGGCGCAATCAGGCAAGCCGTGTTTGCATGTGTTTTTCACTGATTTTGACAGTTGTATTGTGGGCTATTCCCGACCACAACTGGCCAGCGAGTTTCCCATGGGGATATGTCGCTTACGGTTTCCTCCTGATGCGCCAAGCCGGTCAACACTCAAGCTTGAAGAGGCGTTGATAACCATGCTGGATGACGCACAGCGGATGCGCGTATGTCGCCGTTCAGGGCGTGCGGTGGATCTCGGTGCATGTCCCGGTGGCTGGACCTATCAGTTGGTACACCGTGGCATGTTTGTTGAGGCCGTGGACAACGGCAGCATTGATGAGACGTTAATGGCCACAGGGCAGGTCGAGCACTTTGCCGCTGATGGATTTACCTATCGCCCGCAAATGGGCCGTGTCGATTTACTGGTATGTGATATGATAGAGCGCCCTGACAGGGTTGCGACGCTCATGGGTGACTGGCTGACAAAAAGCTGGTGTGACCATGCGGTATTTAATCTGAAGCTGCCAATGAAGAAACGCTACGAAACGGTCACTCAGGCACTGAACGAGATCCGCGAGCGGCTCGTGAAGCTCAATGACAGGTTTTATATTCGGGCCAGGCATCTCTATCACGACCGCGATGAAATTACCGTGGTCATTGTGCGGGAAACGTAACCTGTTACCGGGCAGGATTCTCCCGGTAGGGATTTAATGAATCCTATAATATTTGTAAGCACATGAATTTGTTGCTTATTTTTACAAAGCGGCGCGGGCGATCTGGATGAAATTTATACTTTCTGCATAAAAGGGTATAAATCTGCTACTAAGATCCTTTATAATCCCGCCGTTTTTTTACTTCGAACCAACAAAAGTGAACTAATGGCACGACCCCCGCGCGGCACTTTTCGGGGCGTGGGCTGCTCGACCGGAACAGGACTC
>CAZDUT010000139.1:3356-8362 GCA_964508695.1 uncultured Alteromonas sp. | reverse complement strand
TGTTTAGCGTACAACTGTTCGCTAAATTAGGCGCCGAAATTAACTCAACGAGAAGCTAATGTCAGATAAAAAACATCAATTTGATCGCGATGATTTACTAGCCTGTAGCCGTGGCGAAATGTTTGGTCCCGGCAATAGCCAATTGCCGGCGCCGAATATGCTCATGATGGACAGAATTGCGTCTATTACCGAAGACGGCGGTGAACACGGTAAAGGACAAATTATCGCTGAACTGGATATAAACGAGGATCTTTGGTTCTTTGATTGTCACTTCCCTGGCGATCCGGTGATGCCTGGCTGTCTTGGGTTAGACGCCATGTGGCAACTGGTAGGCTTCTTTTTGGGCTGGAGTGGTGGACCGGGTAAAGGTCGTGCACTGGGTGTGGGTGAAGTTAAATTCACCGGCCAAATTCTGCCAACAGCGAAAAAAGTCACTTATACCATCACCATGAAGCGCGTGGTGAAAAGAAAGCTCTTTATGGGCCTGGCGGATGGTGTAGTGTCTGTGGATGGCCGCGATATCTATACCGCAAAAGACTTAAAAGTCGGATTGTTTCAGGATACGTCGAAGTTTTAAGATAAAAGCCCCTGAACGGGGCTTTTTCCTACAAAAAGATACAGCTCACTGAGATTTATTTGACAGCAAAGCCCATTTGCCTGTCTTCAATAGCTTCACGCCAGCCCCCTAACCAGTGAGATTTCGCGTCATTTTGTTGAAAGGGACAATTCTCCTTAGCTCGACCGGTGATTCCTGCCTGATAGCCTTTGTGATGGGCACGTGTCAGTTTATCTCTTTTTTGTCTTTTCATAGATTCGCCTCTTTTCTGGTTGATGTGCGGAATAAAAAACTCCGGAAAAGCAACATGGCTTCGCCGGTGCATAAATAATTTCACGCACTCTTATTGAATAGTGCAGAAACGGGTGGCATTCAAGAGATAAAAATTGCGCTAAGGGCTTGACAACGCTTAACTATGTGACAGCTATATTAATTTTTCGTTACAATTTTTATTTATAAGTAACGATTGTAATCAAACAAATACAAATAAAAACGCCACCTCAGAGGGTGGCGTTTTTTATGGTACGTTAGCGACGGCGCCTGAAGCCCGCCACACCAAGCAGTAAAAGCCACCATGCACTCATTGAGGCACCCTGGCGCTCATAGCCCTGGTCTTCTTCAGTGTCGCACTGTTCAACCTCTCCGTTGGCTTGCGGTGTAAGCTTGACCGCCACGATGATATCTTCCTCGATGACCTCGCCCGCTGTATCCAGTATTTCAGTGCCGGTGATGTAGCGTCGTGCTCCACGGATGCGGGCATTCGCAATGATTTCATTGTTATCATTGATGTCTACAGCTTCCACAAGTGTGTAAGGACTGTCACATGGCGTAAGGTCATTCAAGTCAATAAATTCTTCGGTGGCAATGTTGTACATAAATGCGTGCGCCTCCCGACTGGCATCCGGACCAGACTCGACATCGGCTTTACCAACCACAATATCGTTATTATTGATTGCATTGGCATCGACGTCGGCACCAATGAAAAATGACTGAGGATAGCGCGATTCACCGGTATCGAGGTTATGTACAAACAGTTGTTGTCTGGCGGTTGAGCTAATCGCCCGCAGTACATAACCAGTTACCCAGTTATTATCATTGATTGAAAAGGCCACACTTTGCAGATTTTCGTCACGAGGCAGAAACTCCTCTGTTTGACCATTGCGATAAATCGTCGCAACACGCTCGGCTTCGCGGTTTTGACGAGATGCGCCAGGGCGAAGAATTTCTACCACTTCGCCCGTCGGTGACTCACCCACGGCAATGCCTAAGTTGTTAATGTCATAGGCCTGAGCTGCATAAGGATTGACATCGTCTTCTTCCGGTGTGAATACGAGTGGATAGGTTATACGCTCTATAACGTCACCATTGGCATCTAACTGCCAGATAGTGGCATGCTTCACCGAACGACGAAACAAATCTGCCTGAGGCTCATAAATTTTACTTTTACAATACGCTTCAGGCTCGGTTGGCTCTTCAACATTCTCACACTCTTCGATTTCATCGAAGACCTGCTCCTGATATGACACGGTACTGAAGCCAGCAACCTGCAAATTGTCATTAATTGCAAAGGCGTAGCTCAGTCCGCCTAACAGATCATTTTCCGGCAACAGACCTTTCGATTCACCGTTGACCTCAACGAAGGCGCGCTCACCATATTTTCGGTAGGTGAATACATCAATCTTGCCTTCTTCATCTTCAAAGGTTTCCTCAATCGTCACTCCTTCGGAGGTACCGACGATATAGTCTCCGTTGAGGCTGTCATGCGCCAGGGTTACAACCGAGTTAGTGTAATCGTCAAACTGCTCCGTTATTTCATCGAGCCCCGGGACCAAACGCGCATCGACCGTATCGGTAATGTATGTCCGCGCATTTGCCAGTTGCTGATTGCGCTGGGTATAGCGGTTTGCAATCAAATAATTGTAAATCGCTGTGTAATCTGAATCACTGAATATCCCCTGGCGAACGTCTTCTTCACTCTCCAGCGGATAATTCTCATTAGTGAAAAATGTCGTATAGTTTTCAAGCCGCTCCACATCAACGGGAGGGTTGTACTCAGTAGTCACGGTAGACAACATCTTGCCACTGTTATCAATCGAACGGGCAAAGTTGCTCTTGGCTGTATCCTGTAAAGGCAGCGGGGTGACTGAATACGTTGCCGCAATGGCGTTGCTACATAATCCGCCAGCCATGAGGATGGCTGCTGCAAGCTGAGTTCGTTTCATTTATTATCCTATTTACTGCTGATTTTCTTCCAGCATGCTTTCTACTTCATCCCAGCGCGCATATTTCTGGGACAGCGTGGATTCTAATTCTTCTAGCTGAGACAGCGCATGTGCTGTTTCGTCGGTACTTTGCTTGAAAAAGTCAGGATGGTTTACCTGTTCCTGCAGTTCTTCAAGCTCTGCTTCAAGCTTTTCAATGGTCGCTGGTATTGCAGCCAGCTCCCGATCATCTTTGTATGATAGCTTTTTCGACTTACGGGGAGAAGCCTTAGGCTTCTGACTTTGCGTTTGTGAATTAGTTTCATTGGCGCGCGCTTTTTGCTGCGCTTTGTGCGCCTCCTGTTGCTGGCGGTACCAGGCTTCCATGTCAGAGTAGCCTCCGATAAATTCACGGCACATCCCCTGCCCTTCGAAAACCAGGCAACTGTCTGCCACATTATCGACAAATTCCCGGTCATGGCTTACTAATAACACCGTTCCTTCGTAATTAGCCAGTAATGTTTCGAGCATTTCCAGTGTTTCGACGTCCAAATCGTTGGTCGGCTCATCGAGTACTAACACATTACTCGGCTTAAGCATGAGCTTAGCCAGCATCAGGCGATTTTTCTCACCACCGGACAGCGATCGGACCGGTGCATTCACTCGCTCAGGCGTGAACAGGTAATCCTGCAGGTAACTCATAACGTGGCGGGGATGCCCATTTACCATGAGATCACGTTTGCCCTCGCCTACCGCGTCAATTACCGATTTATCGAGTTCTAACTGGTCGCGGTGTTGATCAAAGTACGCCACCTCAATATTTGTGCCCTGACGGCAATGGCCGCTATCTGGTGTTACCTTACCGAGTAACAGCTTAATCAGCGTACTCTTACCACAGCCATTAGGTCCGATCAGCGCAAGCTTATCCCCTCGTAGCACGTTGAGGCTCAGATTGGAAACAATCTGTTTACCTTCAATGGCATAACTTAAGTCGTTAACCTCAAATACCATTTTACCTGAACGGCTGCCCTTATTTTGTGAGACCACAGCACTGCCCTGGCTTTCGCGTCTGGCTTTACGTTGATCACGCAATTTTTTTAACGCACGCACCCGGCCTTCATTACGCGTTCGGCGTGCTTTAATTCCCTGTCTGATCCATGTCTCTTCCTGGGCAAGCTTTTTATCAAACTCGGCATTGTGCGAAGCCTCTACCTCTAAATCCTCACGTTTCTTTTTCAGGTAAAGCGCATAATCGCCGGGATAGCTTGTTAGCTGACCACGATCCAAATCGACAATCCGGGTTGCCATACTTCGGATGAATGCCCGGTCGTGGCTGACGAAGACCACGGCGCCCTGATAATGCTTAAGACTTGATTCAAGCCACTGGATCATAGCGATATCCAGATGGTTAGTAGGTTCATCAAGCAACAACAGATCTGGCGAGCGAACCAGTGCGCGGGCCAGCGCAGCTTTGCGTCGCCAGCCCCCCGACAGTGTATTGAGCGATGTTTCTCCGCTTAGTTTGAGCATGGTGAGGGTTTGCTCAATCTGTTGTTCGAACTGCCAGGCATCACGCGCTTCCAGCTCTTCCTGCAATGCCTGTAAGCGATTGAGATTTTTTTCTGTGGGCGCCTCAGCAACAAGCCGGGTTTGCTTGAAGTATTGCTTTAAGGTTTCGCCAACGTCTTCAAGGCCTTCTGCCACATAATCGAATAAAGACACAT
This sequence comes from uncultured Alteromonas sp., assembly GCA_964508695.1. Classification (GTDB taxonomy): domain Bacteria; phylum Pseudomonadota; class Gammaproteobacteria; order Enterobacterales; family Alteromonadaceae; genus Alteromonas. The sequence goes on along the minus strand of CAZDUT010000139.1, from coordinate 3,881 downwards.
CGGTGGTTTGCGGGGGATCCTGTTCAAGACGCGCCACCACCGTATTTGACTCAACAATGCGCTGACCGTCGTCAGGAATGATGTCGCCGGCGATAACTTTCATCAGTGTTGATTTGCCGCTGCCATTGCGCCCCACCAGACAAACTCGTTCGCCAGGCTGTACCAACAATTCAACGCCGTCGAGTAATGGCGGCGTTCCATAAATCACAGTGATATTTTTTAGTTGCAACAGACTCAACGTAAAAACTCCTCAATGTCTGTGTGACTAAATGGCCAGCCTAATTCTGCCCCTGTATCCTCACGCTTGATAACCGGAATTCTTACAGCATACAAATGATAGAGTTCGCTGTCGTCACGTATATTACGTGTTACAAGTTCAACCTGGCTGAACCTGGCAGACTTATTCAGTTCATCCATCGCCAAATCGCACAGCCCGCAATTGGGCCCGGTAAAAAAGAACAGTTTCATCGTGTCAGGATCCAGCACTGGTGAATGTTGGTATGACGGGAGAAGTCCTCCGGAATG
>CAZDUT010000139.1:0-3346 GCA_964508695.1 uncultured Alteromonas sp. | reverse complement strand
TTTTGCGTGATGTTTTCAATAGTAAACCCCATTTCATTGAGTGCCTGCTCGTCGAGCTTGAAGCCGCGCCGATTATTCGAAAATACAATCTGTCCGTGCTCCCGCAGTTGAGAATGTGCGGCCTTTAATAACGCGACATGATCGCGTTGTACATCCCAGGTCGACTGCATGCGTTTGGAATTAGAAAACGACGGCGGATCGATGAACATCAGATCATAACTGCCGCGATGCTCATCTAGCCACTGTGTGCAATCGGCCTGAATAAACGCATGGGCACCAGTCAGGCCGTTTAGGCGAAAGTTTTGTCGCGCCCAATCCAGGTATGTTTTCGACATGTCCACCGATGTCACCGACCGCGCCTGTCCCTGTGCTGCAAATACTGAGACGCTGCCGGTGTAACAAAACAAGTTCAGCACGTCTTTCCCCTTGGCCATCTGCTTTACCAGTTGTCGGGTAATACGATGATCAAGGAACAGCCCGGTATCCAGGTAATCGGTAAGGTTAACATTTAAGCGCGCGCCATTTTCGTAAACCTCGAGCATCTGGCCGGTCTTACCCAGTTTTTCATACTGGTTCGTCCCTTTTTGCTGGGAACGGACTTTTAGCGCGATATGTTTCGACGAAACCCCTGTCACGGCGGGCAAGTGCAGCAGTGCCTCCTGCAGCCGGCGTCGTGCTTTCTCTTCCGGGATATTTTTAGGGGGCGCATACTCCTGAACAACCAACCAGTCACCGTAGCGATCAACGGCAAGATTATAGTCAGGCAAATCAGCATCATATATGCGATAACAGTCAGTTTGCTGGTGTTTGAGCCAGCCTTTTAATCGTTTGAGGTTCTTTTTCACACGGTTCGCAAAGGGATGATCCGTTCCCTCACCGCTGAAGTGTTCCAGGTTTTCGTCTTCAAGCGAAAAGTTCAGTAACTGGCACTGCAGTTTACCATTGTTCATGGCATAAGTTTTGTTTGCACGGAGCTTCATTACCCGCACCAGCTCGCGATTACTGGTTAACAGGCTAACATGCCATCCTGACCATGCACTTTTCAGTTTCTTACCCCACTCAGCGAACAACGGAATAAGATCCGTCAGTTCACCGAGTCGCTCACCGTACGGCGGGTTAGTAACAATGTAGCCGTGCTTTTTGCCTTTCGGGCTGGCGGATAAGGCATCCTGCACCTGAAAATTAATGTCTTTGAAAACCCCTGCTACATCAGCATTTTTACGCGCTATCGCAATCATTTTACGACTGCTGTCACTGGCTTGAATCACGGTTCCTACTGCACTTTTTTGTTGTGTCAGCGCATCGTCTAGCAGCGCCTCCCACTTTTGAGGCTGATGGCCAAGCCATTTGCTAAAGCCCCAGTACTCGCGCTTCATACCTGGGGCGATGTTTCGTGCAATGTACGCTGCCTCTATAGCAATGGTGCCGGATCCACACATTAAATCAGCCAGCGGTGATTCCGGTGATGCCGTCCAGCCACTGCGCATCAGCATGGCGCAGGCAATATGCTCTTTCAGGGGCGCTTCCCCCGTATCCTGACGGTACGCACGCTGATGCAGGCTGTTTCCTGACAGATCGATACCAATCGTCACCTGGTCTTTTCGAAGCCGTGCATGCACCGGAATATCCGGCTGCTGGCGAGCAACGGATGGCCGTGCGCCTTCTGCTTCTGTGAACTGATCAACAATGGCATCTTTGATACGCACGGCACCAAACTGTGTGTTTTTAATCTGATGGCTGGTACCGACAAACTGCACACTTAAGGTGTGATTCACTGTCATGTGCATGGGCCAGTCAATACTGTCAGCTGTGGCATAGAGTGCATCAGCGTCCTTTGCGCTGCCTTGTGCCAGCACCCAGATAACCCGGTTGGCAAGGCGGGACCACAGACATAACCGGTATGCGTCGTCCAGTGTGCCCTCCACACTGACTACACCTCCTCGCAGTTTAACCTCAGCAGCCGGGCAGAGCTGTTTCGCTTCTTCAACTAACAGCTCATCAAGCCCTTTGCTGGTGGTGACTAAAATAGTATTCATAAAACTCCGGATAATCGGTTGCCGGTTAGGCGACTGAGGTTAGATTTGGCGACAAATTTGACGTACCAGGCCAGGCCCCTGGTAAATCAGGGCTGTATAAAGCTGTACGAGCGAGGCGCCTGCATCAAGCCGGGCTTTTGCGGCGTCAGGCGAATCAATTCCCCCTACGCCAATGATTGGCAATGCACGGTCTAATGCGACCGACAGTTTACGGGTGACATCCAGGCTTTTATCGGTAAGTACTGCACCACTTAACCCCCCTGCCTCGTCGCTGTGCTTGAGCCCTGCAACTGCCTCGCGGCTAAGTGTGGTATTAGTGGCAATAACGCCATCCATGCCACTTTTAACCAACGATTGAGCGATGCTGGTTATTTCCGCGTCAGTTAAATCTGGCGCAATCTTGATAAACAAAGGCACATATTTACTGTGGGTCTGGCAAAGTGTCTCCTGAGCGGCCTTGAGTCCGTGGAGCAGTTTATCCAGTGCGTCTCCGTATTGTAGATTACGCAAGCCCGGCGTGTTAGGAGAAGAAATGTTGACCGTGACATAGCTCGCATAGGGGTAGACTTTATTCAAACATGTCAGGTAATCGTCAAGCGCGTGCTGTTCTTCGGTATCTTTGTTCTTACCGATGTTGATACCTATTGGCCCGGTAAACTTACTTTGTTTAACCTGATCGACCAGATAATCGACGCCGCGATTGTTAAAGCCCATGCGGTTTATAATGGCCTTCTTCTCCGGAATGCGAAATAAGCGCGGCTTCGGGTTTCCGGGTTGCGGTCTGGGCGTCACTGTACCTACTTCGACAAAGCCGAACCCCATACTACCAAAGGCGTCAATACACTCACCATTTTTGTCCAGCCCGGCTGCAAGTCCCACCGGGTTATCGAAGGTGATACCTGCCACTGTTACCGGGTGACGATGTGTATGTTGACTGTACAGCCATTTAAGCGGGCTGTGCTGTGTTTTCTTCAGCCAGTTGATGGCGAGATCGTGGCTTTTTTCGGGTTCACACTGCAGAAGCAGTTTTTGTGCAATAGATTGCATCATCAAACAGTTGGCCTTTTTCGATTTGTGAGGACGTGGCACTGACCGCGGCACTGTACCGCAATGGGCTACGTCACCGCACTTATAAAAAAGCCCTGCAGAACAGGGCTTAGTATGTGCATGTATTGAGGTATTTTACTAATTAGACTTTACGCTTAAAAGCATCAATTCACGTAAAGCGACAGAAAATTTAGCAAATTCATGGGTTGCGGAGGTTTTAAACTCTGACATCATATGATACCAACGCTTGAGCAGCGCCTGAT
>CAZDUT010000138.1:0-8383 GCA_964508695.1 uncultured Alteromonas sp. | reverse complement strand
GTATGACTTAGGTGGTGGTACGTTCGATATTTCAATCATCGAAATTGACGATGTAGATGGCGAGCATACCTTCGAAGTACTGGCGACCAATGGTGACACGCACTTAGGTGGTGAGGACTTTGATAACCGTATTATCACGTATCTGGTAGACGAGTTTAAGAAAGACCAGGGCATTGATCTGCGCAAAGATCCGCTGGCCATGCAACGACTGAAAGAAGCCGGTGAGAAAGCCAAAATCGAACTGTCTTCAGCGCAGCAGACTGAAGTTAATCTGCCGTACATCACTGCAGACGGTTCAGGCCCTAAACACCTGGCAATCAAACTGACACGCGCCAAGTTAGAGTCACTGGTTGAAGACATGGTGAAAAATTCACTGGAGCCAGTGAAACAGGCTCTGGCAGATGCCGACATGTCAGCCAGCGATGTTCACGACATCATTCTGGTAGGTGGTCAAACACGTATGCCACTGGTTCAGAAGTATGTGTCTGAATTCTTCGGTAAGGATCCACGCAAAGACGTGAACCCGGACGAAGCGGTTGCGGTTGGTGCAGCCATCCAGGGCGGTGTATTGGCAGGTGACGTAAAAGACGTACTGCTGCTGGACGTAACACCATTGTCACTGGGTATTGAAACCATGGGCGGTGTAATGACCGTGCTGATTGAGAAGAACACGACGATTCCGACCAAGAAGTCGCAGACCTTCTCAACTGCCGAAGATAATCAGTCTGCGGTAACTGTGCATGTTCTGCAGGGTGAGCGCAAACAGTCCAGCGGTAACAAGTCGCTGGGTCAGTTTAACCTGGAAGGTATCCGTCCGGCCGCACGCGGTGTACCGCAAATCGAAGTAACGTTCGATATTGATGCCGACGGTATTTTGCACGTGTCAGCCAAAGATAAAGACACTGGCAAAGAGCAGAAGATCACCATCAAAGCATCTTCTGGTCTGAGCGACGAGGAAGTCGAAAAAATGGTTGCCGATGCCGAAGCGAATAAAGACGCGGACAAGAAGTTCGAAGAGCTTATTCAGGCACGTAACCAGGCTGACGGCATGATTCACGCTACCCGCAAACAGCTTGATGAAGTTGGTGACGCGTTGTCAGAAGACGACAAAAAGCCAATCGAGTCGGCACTTGAAGAGCTGGAAACAGCTGCGAAAGGCGAAGACAAGGCAGAAATCGAAGCCAAGACTCAGGCGCTGATGGAAGTGTCCAGCAAGCTGATGGAAGCGGCGCAGGCGCAACAGGGCGCAGCAGGTGCAGAAGGCGCCGCTGAAGCTGGCGCTGAAGGCGCAGCAAAAGGCGATGATGACGTTGTTGACGCTGAATTCGAAGAAGTGAAAGACGACGACAAGAAGTAAACGCTGTTGCGGTAGGCCTGCTGCGGCAGGTCCACTCCCACGCAGTAAGGCGCAGCAGGGATAGCTTGTTGCGCCTTTTGTTGTGTAATAAGGCACAACAGACGAATGCAGTTATAACCGATGTTTGATGGCATGGGTTGATAAAGAGAGTAGGAAAAGTAGCGATATGTCGAAACGTGACTACTACGAAGTGCTCGGGGTTGATAAGAGCGCCACTGAACGCGAAGTAAAAAAAGCGTACAAAAAAATGGCGATGAAATATCACCCTGACCGCACTCAGGGCGATAAAGCTCTTGAGGAAAAGTTCAAGGAAATTCAGGAAGCCTATGAAATCCTGACCGACCCGCAAAAGCGTGCAGCTTATGACCAATACGGTCATGCCGGCGTTGATCCAAACCGCGGAGCCGGTGGCGGTTTCGGCGGTGGTGCTGACTTTGGTGATATCTTCGGCGATGTCTTTGGCGATATCTTCGGTGGTGGTCGGGGACGTCAGTCCCGTGCACGTCAGGGCGCAGATTTACGTTACAACCTTGAGCTATCCCTGGAAGAGGCCGTTCGCGGTAAGGACGTAGAGATCCGTGTGCCGACGCTGGTTAGCTGTGAAAAGTGTCACGGCTCAGGCGCGAAAAAAGGATCGTCGCCCACTACCTGTCCTACCTGTCATGGCAATGGCCAGGTGCAAATGCGTCAGGGCTTTTTCGCGGTTCAGCAAACTTGTCCTACCTGCTCGGGTAAAGGCAAAATCATTGAAGATCCCTGTAATGCCTGTCACGGTCATGGTCGTGTAGAGAAAACCAAAACCCTTTCGGTTAAGATCCCACCAGGCGTTGATACTGGCGATCGTATTCGTCTGAACGGCGAGGGGGAAGCCGGAGAGAGCGGTGCACCCGCTGGTGATCTGTATGTACAGGTGCATGTCCGTGAACACAAAATCTTTAAACGTGATGGCAACAACCTGTTTTGTGAAGTGCCCTTAAGCTTCACCACTGCTGCTTTGGGCGGCGAGCTTCAGGTGCCAACGCTGGATGGTAAGGTTAAGCTTAAAGTCAGTCCTGAAACGCAGACCGGCAGAATGTTCCGTCTGCGCGGTAAAGGCGTGAAGTCGGTACGAACCGGCGCGGTCGGTGATCTGATGTGTAAGGTCGTTGTGGAAACACCGGTAAACTTGTCTTCTAAGCAAAAAGATCTGCTTAAAGAGCTGGATGAATCCATGGGCGGTGAAACCGCCAAGCACCGGCCAAAAGAGCAGGGGTTTTTCGACGGAGTGAAAAAGTTCTTTGACGATCTGACGAATTAGTCATTGTCAGCCAGCCAAACAAACGCCCTCTACTGTGAGGGCGTTTTTATTTGCTTGCTTATCAAACGGGTCTTGGTCAGGATAGAGTCGTCAGGGCGTATATATCTAAGGAGAGTATGAATGAAATTGTTGAGAACCCGCACTATTACCACGGCGCTGCTGTGCACCTCGCTGTTAAGCGCCAGCGCGACCGCCGCAGAAGCGGTGTCACGCAAACATGCGGAAACCGCTATTGAGTATCGCCAGTCGTTGTTTCAGCTGTTAAAAAGTAACATGGCACCGCTCGGTGGCATGGCAAAAGGCGCATTGCCGTACGACGCTACTGTCATGCAGACAAACGCTGTGCGTATTGAACAACTGGCAGATATGATGACCGATTACCTGAAAGTGGATACCCGTAAATTTGATGTGGCAACCGGTTCCAAAGATGCGTTATGGGCGAACTTTTCAGATGTGGAAGATAAGATAGGCGCACTGAAAACCGCTGCGGTAGAGCTACAGCGCATTGCTAAAGCTGGTGACGAGGAGCAGTTCCGCTCAGCAATTGGCAAGGTGGGCTCGGCCTGTAAATCATGTCACGATGACTACAAAAAGGACTGATTGTCCAAGCTGGTCAGCTGAAGAAAGCGGGTAATGGCAACTTAGCCGCGCATTACCTGGTTGACTCATGCAGTATGCTGGCGCGACCTGCTAACTGATGATGAGTCATATACGCCTGAAGTCTTATGCCACTTTCCCGCTATTTTGAGTAAGCTCTGTCTGTACAATAAATGCGCAACGCATCTTGCAGGGGGCTTTCATGACATACCAAGCTGTATACCAACATTCTGTAAACCATCCCGATACCTTTTGGCGGGAAGCCGCTAATGAGCTTCCCTGGTACACCTTTCCGGCGACAATTCGTGCTGAAGACGTCAATGGCGTTGAACGCTGGTTCCCTGACGGTGAAATGAATACCTGCTACATGGCGCTGGACTATCACGTCAGTGAAGGCCGTGGAGATGAGGTGGCGCTGATTTATGATTCACCGGTTACCCATACTAAAGCGCAATATACCTATGCCGAGCTAACCGAATTGGTCAGCAGGTTTGCCGGTGCGCTTAAAGCTAAGGGGGTGACAAAAAGCGACCGGGTGTTGATTTATATGCCGATGATCCCACAAGCGGTGGTTGCCATGCTGGCTGTGGCGCGCCTTGGTGCCATTCATTCGGTGGTGTTTGGTGGCTTTGCCGCAAAAGAGTTGGCAGTGCGCATTGATGACGCTACACCAAAGGTGCTGGTCACTGCATCCTGCGGCATTGAAGGGACAAAGGTGTTGCCTTATAAGCCCATGGTGAACGAGGCCATTGATTTGGCAAGCCACAAGCCAGATCACTGTATCGTGTTTCAGCGCGAACAATGCCAGGCTGAGCTCGACCGTCCAGCCGACGCAAACTGGGAAACATTGGTTGAACAGGCGAACAGAGCCGGGTGTCAGAGTGTAAAGGCCACCGATCCACTGTATATCCTCTATACCTCCGGCACCACAGGCAAACCTAAAGGCGTGGTAAGGGATAATGGCGGGCATGCGGTAGCGCTTAATTATTCTATGCAGGCCATTTATAACATTTCTCCCGGCGATGTCTTTTGGGCTGCGTCCGATGTTGGCTGGGTAGTCGGGCACTCATATATCGTTTACGGGCCTCTCATTCGGGGCGCAACAACGGTTTTGTATGAGGGCAAGCCAGTGGGAACGCCGGATGCCAGTGCGTTCTGGCGCATGGTTCAGGAGTACCAGGTAGGCGTGCTGTTTGCGGCACCGACTGCGTTTCGGGCGATCCGTAAAGAGGATCCACAGGCAAACCATCTACGACGCTTCGATCTGTCAGCATTACGGGCTATTTTTATGGCAGGAGAACGCCTGGATCCGCCAACCTATCACTGGACAGTAGAGCATACCGGGAAACCCGTGATTGACCACTGGTGGCAGACTGAAACGGGCTGGCCAATATGTGCAAACCCAACCGGTATCGAAAACTTACCTGCCAAGCCTGGCTCATCCACCGTGCCCACCCCCGGATTTAACGTACAGGTGCTCGATCCTGATGGACAACCACTCGCCCGTGGCAAGCAGGGGGCGATTGCGATAAAGCTTCCGTTACCGCCGGGATGTCTGCCGACCATTTGGGGTAACCATGCGCGCTTCGAGTCCGGCTACCTGACCGACTATCCAGGATACTACAGCTCCGGCGATGGCGGGTACATTGATGAAGACGGCTACGTGTTCATCATGGGACGCACCGACGATGTCATTAACGTAGCCGGTCACCGGCTCTCAACCGGCGAGATGGAAGAAGTGCTGGCATCACATCATGCCGTGGCGGAATGCTGCGTGATTGGCGTTTACGACGCCTTAAAAGGCCAGGTGCCGGTCGGGATGGTCCTGTTAAAAGATGGTGAGGATATCGATCATGCGCAGCTGGCACAGGAGCTGGTGGCGTTGGTGCGTAAGCAAATCGGCCCTGTTGCCTGCTTAAAGCAAGTTATGGTGGTACCGCGCTTGCCTAAGACCCGGTCCGGAAAAATCCTGCGTAAGCTATTACGTCAGATTGCCAGTGACGAGCCGGTGAGCGTGCCTTCCACCATCGATGATCCGGCCAGCGTCAGTGAAATTAAAGCCCTGATGACGCATCAGGGGATGGTGACCGGCAAGGCAAGCTAGCGCAGAGTAGAAGGTACACCTGAGCATGGTGGCTAAGGTCAGTAATACAGGGCTTCGGCTGCCGGCTCGGGAGGTGCAATAACGATGATGTAGTAAACCAGTGCGGCACTGATAAACGCAATCACCAGTGCCAGCCAAAGCCGGGAAGAAGGGATCCCCTTATCACCGGTTGTTTTTTTACCGTGGATCATTGGCATAGTAAGGCGCTGGTGCTTGTAGTAGCGGTAAAAAAGAATGGCCAGGACATGCGCCACAATGATGCCAAGTAAAAAATCAAATCCGGTGTGGTGAAGCGTATTAGCGATGCTTTGCACTGACTCATCGACCATGTGGCGATAAGGTCCGTCCAAAAACACGTCGTCAGTTAAGAACAGGCCACTGGTTGCCTGAATTGTTATAAGCAGTAACATCACCACGACTGCCCAGCCGCCAAGCGGGTTATGTCCTGCGTGAGGCGTTGTCTGTTTAGCTGGTAAGCTTTTAATGTAACGAAAAACAGCACCTGGGCCGCGTATAAACTGACGAAATTTGGCATACCGTGTGCCAACAAAGCCCCATAGGATCCTAAAAACAATCAGTCCCAGCGTAAAATAGCCCACATAAAAGTGCCATTGCATGGCGTTGTCTAAGAGTTCAGCGGTAATGTACTGCGCTGAAAGGCTCAGCACCAGCAACCAGTGAAATAGCCGGGTAGGCAAGTCCCAGATGAGCGATTTGGTCAAACTGACTCTCCTGTCTGAACATGGTCATGACTGCAGTTAGCGGTCTTGTCGTGAAGGTTTCAGGACATTTAACAATGATAAGGGTTAAGTGCCAACCACTACGTGCAATAAGGTTACGCAAGCATGCGTAACTTTTCACAAACAGGCAACCTGCATCCCGTTAAGCGGCGGCATCAGGCGCTCGCTTTACGTTTTCAATCGTCTGCGTATAAGGCACAATGTCGCTAACGTCAATCACATACAGAAGAGTTATGAAAATAGGACTATTTGGCGCAAACGGGCGAATGGGCCGGGTATTGATCGAGGCGCTCGATCAAAGTGACGAGGCCCAATTGAGTGCAGCGACGGTACGGGATGACTCGCCGTGGATTGGCATGAACGTGGGTGAGTTGGCAGGAATCGCGGGTCAGACACTGTCATGTACATCTGTCTCAGAGCTACGTCCCGAAGAGGTTGATGTGATGATCGATTTCACCCTGCCTGTAGTATTTGAAGATAATATTCGCTGGTGCGTGGCACACGAAAAGCCGATTGTTATTGGGACGACTGGCCTGGATGCAGCGCAACTCGCAGTGCTCGATGAAGCTGCGCAATCGATTCCGGTGGTATTTGCCGCGAATTACAGCGTTGGCATTAATCTTATGCTGTCGCTGGTTAAGCAAGCGGCAAAGGCACTTGGCAGCGACACCGACATTGAGATCCTCGAAGCGCATCATCGGTATAAGCAGGATGCCCCGTCGGGGACCGCGCTCGCCATTGGCGAGGCAATTGCCGATGAACTAGGGCGGGATTTGGATCACTGCGGGGTGTTTGCCCGCGAGGGTAAGATGCCGCCCCGGGACCGCGAATCTATAGGTTTTGCGACAGTGCGTGGTGGCGACATAGTAGGTGAACATACGGCACTGTTTGCGGATTTGGGGGAGCGACTGGAAATCACCCATAAAGCATCCAGCCGGCTGACCTTTGCGAAAGGTGCAGTGAAAGCGGCGCAGTGGCTAAAAGACAAGCCAGCCGGGCGATATGACATGGTGGATGTATTGAACCTGCCCCGGTAAAAGCGAACAATGCATGGCGGTATCTGAGAATTAGATGCCGACATGAGTCGCACGTAAAGCAGAGTAAATTGCGAGTTTTGCGAATTACAGGCAAAAAAATCGATAAACACGACATTTCTAATGATTTTCTAAATCGGGTTAGACCTTTTTAGATAACGCATGTATACTTGTCAGAATTTGCCAAAATTTCGCGTTTTAGTGCTCAAACGCGCGGTTTTATTAGCTGCAAAGATCGATGAACGGGAAGTAAATTCACCATTACCTCCCGTTTTTTGTGGGGTTTAATCAGGATACTGGTTAAACACTCAGTTAGTTACCCTTAATCAGGAGGTTGACTTGGCTAATTCTGCCCTTTTGGTGTTAGAAGACGGTTCGGTTTTCAGAGGTACTGCCATTGGTGCAACAGGTACCGCGGTCGGCGAAGTGGTCTTTAACACATCGATGACCGGCTATCAGGAAATTCTTACAGATCCTTCTTACGCTGAACAAATCATCACACTTACTTATCCCCATATCGGTAATACCGGTACAAATGACGAAGATGTCGAATGCGACACTATCTGGTCAAAAGGTCTGGTCATTCGAGACTTGCCTCTTGTCGCCAGTAACTTCAGGCAGCAGCAAACGCTGTCAGAGTTTTTGAAGGCCAAAGGCGTAGTCGGTATTGCTGACATCGATACTCGCCGGCTAACACGTATCCTGCGGGACAAGGGTGCGCAAAATGGTTGCATTATTTGCGGCGACGAGCTCGATGAAAGCAGTGCGCTTGAGCAGGCGAAAGCCTACCCGGGACTGAAAGGCATGGATCTGGCCAAAGAAGTTTGTATCAAGGAGCCGAAAGAGTGGACCAGCGGTAGCTGGCAACTGGGCAAAGGGTATGTCACTCCTGAAAAACAGGCGCGTTACCATATTGTCGCGTATGACTACGGCGTAAAACAAAACATCCTGCGTATGCTGGTTGACCGCGAGTGCCGTATTACACTGGTGCCTGCGCAAACACCCGCCTCTGAAGTGATGGCGATGAAGCCGGATGGTGTATTTTTGTCAAATGGACCCGGTGATCCGGAGCCATGTGACTACGCGATAAAGGCCATTCAGGAACTGCTGGACAACAATATCCCGATTTTCGGTATCTGTCTGGGACATCAGCTACTGGCATTGGCGAGTGGCGCGAAGACAGTGAAAATGAAGTTTGGCCATCACGGGGCCAACCATCCGGTCAAAGATCTTAAGCAAAATACGGTGATGATC
>CAZDUT010000137.1:0-8438 GCA_964508695.1 uncultured Alteromonas sp. | reverse complement strand
AGTTGTGTTAACAATATTGCACATAAAATTTAAAAGATCAAATTACACGCGGTTAAGAAAGCTGGAGTGATGTTGTAAGGTTCTGATTTATATGGCTTAAAAGTGTAATGGTATACTTATCTCCCCTGCGCAGGGCCTATACCTTAGGTTGTCGTTATACTAATCTGACAATAAACGATAGACTGGGTAGGAATTAAAACGAGTGAATACGCCCATGCAAGCAACTCCCCAATGGATGAATCGGTGTCTGGACGCCCCTAAACTTCTGATTGTACTGTGTCTGGTTATAACAATGCTGGCGGCAATTGGTGGCAAAAACCTTTATTTCCGCGGCGACTACAAAGTTTTCTTTGAAAAAGACAATCCTCAGCGCATGGCGTTTGAGGAAATGCAAAACATTTTCAATAAAAGTGAGAATGTGGCGTTTCTTATTGTGCCCAAAGGTAAGGATATCTTTACGCCTAAGACATTTTCACTGATATACGGGTTAACGGAAGATGCCTGGCAAATGCCATTGTCTACCCGTGTTGAGTCATTGTCGAATTACCAGCACACCTATGCCGAGCAGGATGATCTGATTGTTACCGATCTGATAGCCGAGCCCGAAGTCAGTGCAGATCGAACAGACACTGTGCGTGAAATTGCTTCCTCGACGCCGGAAATCTCAGGTCGGCTGATGTCGTCGGCGGGTGAAGTTGCCGTAGTCAATGTCACCATACAGCTTCCTGATGGCGATCAAACCCAGGAAGTCATGCAAATTGCTGATTTTGCAAGGGATTTAAAAGCCGAGTATGAGCAGGCCTACCCGGGCCACGATATTTATCTCACCGGCATGGTTATCATGAATGATGCCTTTGCGGTTGCCGCGCAGGAGGATACACAAACGCTGGTGCCGCTGATGTTTTTAATCATCGCAGTAATGATTGCCCTTATTACACGGTCACTGTTTGCCGCGTTCTGCACCATGGTGATTGTGTTTGTGTCTATTCTGGTGACGGTGGGTGTCGCAGGTTGGGCTGGCCTGTTTTTAAGTACCGCTACCGTCAACGTGCCCACCATGGTCACGACTCTGGCAGTGGCCGACTGCATTCATGTGATTGTTGGCGTGAAACAGTTTTTGCGAGAGGGACTGGCAAAACGTGAGGCTATTATTGCCAGCCTGAAACTGAATACCCGGCCTGTCGTTATTACCAGCGTGACAACGGCTATCGGCTTTTTGATGCTCAACTTTTCCGCTGTGCCGGTACTCTCTGATTTGGGCAATATGACCGCTGGTGGTGTATTACTGGCCTGTGTGTTATCGCTTACCGTATTGCCTGCCATGCTGTTGATTGGGCCTGCGCTGGCCACATCATCGGGCGAACAAAGCGGCGCGAGGTTCGACCGCATGGGCGTATGGCTAACCCGAAACTATCGCCGGGTACTGCCTTTTTCTGCAATTATTTTGTTGGTTGCGACACTTTTTTCAACCAATAATGAATTAAATGACGTGGCGGTTCGCTATTTTGACGATAGCAGTACGTTTCGGCAGGCCGTGAACGAGCATGAAAAAACCATGGGCGGGATGTCGAATATTGACTTTGTGGTGTATACCGACTCGGCCTATGGCATAACTGATCCTGAGGTGCTGGAGGATGTAGAAGCATTTAGTCAGTGGCTACGCGAACAAGACAGTGTTCACCATGTGTTGAGCTTTACGGACACGATGAAACGCCTCAACATGAATATGCATAATGACGATGAAAGTTATTATCGCTTGCCCAAGGACAGGGAACTGGCGTCGCAGTATGTATGAAATGTCGCTGCCTTATGGGTTGGATTTAAACAACCAGATGGATATCGACAAGTCTGCTTTGCGGATTGTGGCGATGCTGGATAATCTTGGCAGCAAAGAATTTACAGCGTTTGAAAAACGGGCTAAAGAGAAGTTTGCCTCGCTCAATGCTGATTTGCGGATAACTGCGGCCAGCCCGCCGCTAATGTTTGCACACATTGGCGAACGCAATATGAAAAGCATGGTGTGGGGCACGGTATTAGCCCTGGTGCTTATCTCCGGACTGATAGTCATTGCGCTGCGTTCCTGGCGACTGGGGCTGGTCAGTCTGATGACGAACCTTATCCCGGCAGGTGTAGGCTTTGGTATCTGGGGAATGCTGTCAGGCGAAATTAATATGGCGTTGTCGGTGGTGCTGAGTATGACAATGGGGATCATCGTCGACGATACGGTACACTTTTTGTCTAAATACCAGTCCGCAAGAAGCCGGAATATGGACGTGAGTGAAAGTGTGAGGTATGCCTTCAGAACGGTGGGCATGGCATTAACCACGACCACTGTTGTTCTGGCTGCCGGGTTTGGCGTGTTAACCTTCTCCAGTTTCTTGCTTAATGCACATATGGGACTGCTGACGGTAATCATTATTATTGCGGCATTACTGATAGATTTATTATTTCTCCCGGCCTTCTTATTATGGCTGGACCGGGACAACCAACAATCAGGGGGACACGCAGATGCGGTTAACCAATAAGCTTGTCGCTGGCCTGCTATTTTTTGTCGTTGCTGGCCTGGCTCATGCAGAGCAAACCAGTACTCAAGATGCGGCAGCCAGAGGGCTCGAAATTGCCAAAGAGCGTAAAGCCCGTGATCGGGGCTGGAATAATTCACGCTCTGAAGTTGTGATGATTTTGCGTAATGCTCAGGGGCAGGAAGCAACCCGTGAAATGAAAGTCGATACGATTGAAGTCAATAACGACGGTGATAAGGCATTAACAGTCTTTCAGTCGCCACGGGATGTTAGCGGAACGGCGTTCCTCAGCTTTTCTCATGTGGTTGAGCCCGATGAGCAGTGGATTTATCTGCCTGCCCTGAAACGGGTGAAGCGTATTGCTTCGCGCAATAAGTCAGGGCCGTTTATGGGCAGTGAATTTGCCTTTGAGGACATGACCTCTTACGAGGTGGAAAAGTTTGACTACGAGTATGCCGGCGACGACACACTGGATGGTCAGGAGATGTTCATACTTGATCAATTTCCAAAATATGAGTTCTCAGGCTATTCGCGCCAGCGCGTGTGGCTGGACAAAGAGCATTATCGCGTACACAAAGTCGAATTTTTTGATAAGAAAGGCGACTTGTTGAAAACCCTCGAGTTTAAAGATTTCAAACTCTATAAAGATAAGTTCTGGCGTCCTATGGTCAGCTATATGTATAACGAACAAACCGGCAAGTCGACAGAGTTGGTCACCGAATCGTTGGAATTTGATGTCGGCCTGGACGAGTCAGATTTTGATAAAAACAGCCTACGAAGAGCGCGTTAATCCGTGAAAAAGATCTCTACACTTAGCCTTGGCCTGTTGGCCAGCCTGCCGGCCGTCGCTGAAATCGACATTGAGTATGCCGGCCGGGCAGGGGGAGACTTCCGCTATTTTATGCAGGATGCGGCATACCCCCAACAAGAGCGAACTCAGACATCGGTTTTTGCTGAGCCTGAGTTGTATACTCAGTGGAATAATGGTGATGACAGTTTGCTTTTCAGACCCTTTGCACGGCTTGATTCAAAGGACAATGAACGCACGCACGTAGATATCAGAGAACTTCAGTGGCTTCACGTGGCTGACGACTGGGAAACCCGGGTTGGTATCGGAAAGGTATTCTGGGGGCAGGCGGAATCGGTTCACCTTGTGGATATTATAAACCAGACTGACGCTGTTGAAGCTGTTGATGGCGAAGATAAACTGGGTCAGCCTATGGTAAATCTTCGCTGGTACGGTGATTGGGGAACGGTCTCGGCCTATCTGTTGCCGTATTTTCGCGAGCGCACCTTTAGTGGCGAAGAAGGACGTATGCGTCCGCCTTTACCCATTGCGGGTGACAAGGCTGTGTACGAGTCTGACCGTGAACAGCGTCATATTGATTATGCGCTGCGCTGGCAGCGCAGTCTGGGGGTTTGGGAAATTGGCCTGTCATGGTTTGATGGCACAACCCGTGAGCCGGAGTTGTTGCTGCCCGATGAAAATACAGGTACGCAGGACATCCGTCCGTATTATGCGCAAATTGAACAACTGGGTGTGGACTTACTGACCGTTCAGGGTGCCTGGTTATGGAAAATGGAAGCGATATACCGAACCGGTCAGTCAGAAGACTTCGGCGCCCTGGTTGCGGGCTTTGAGCATACCACGGTAGGTATATTTGATACCCAGTATGATTTGGGTGTGCTGATGGAATATCAGTTCGACGAGCGTGAGAATAATTTCTTTGCTACCGCACAAAACGATTTGATGACGGGCGTTCGCTGGGTCTGGAATGATATTGACGGCACAGAAGTGCTGGCCGGCTATGTGCAGGACCTGGATAACTTCGACACCTACAGCGCGTTTATAGAAGCGTCCAGCCGTATCACCGATAACTGGCGCTGGAGTCTGGATGCGTACTTCTTCTCATCAGATACGCAGGATGACACGTATTACTTCATCCGCCGTGACGACCACCTGCAATTTACACTGGAATATTTCTTTTAGGGAACACAATGAAATTAAACTGTCTTGTGGCTGCGGCAGTCATGCTTGTCAGCGGCCAGGCCGTTGCGACGGAGAAAATGTACGGGACTGTTGGAGTAACTTACAATGACGCTGAGTACACCGTGCAGGAAGCCGACGGGGTAGGCTATAACTTTGCCGTTGGTCATCAGTTTCACCCGCAGTGGTATCTCGAAGCGGGTTTTTTGCAATTAGTAGACAAACAGGATGACAACGGCAGTATTACAGCCGATGCACTCTATCTGGCTGTGCTTGGCAAAGCCGGCAGCATTCAGGGCGAACTCTACTATAAGCTCGGTATTGCGAAAACTGACATTCTTGGCGTGCAGGCACCTGATGAGATGGGGGGGTGCCCGGAAGGTGAGCTTCAGTTCAATGCGTGTCAGTATGACGAAGGGATCGCAGCAGGCATGATCGGTATAGGCTATGATTATCATGTTGGTCTGCGCAGCATGATCAGATTCGACTATACTTTTCTGATTGGTAAAGATGACTTTAAAACCCATGTGGCAACGTTGGGTTTTCGTTATAACTTCAATTAATTACAAAAAAAAATACACGCTTCAGTAATCGGCGGATGAGTAAACTAATCCTGTCAGGCGGGCGTATCAGGGGTAAATGAAATAAGGACGGGTATACAATGAAAAATGAGCTCGACACAAAATATTTACTCCAGGTATTCGATAAAATCAGGCAGTTCGGGGAAAAGCAGGGTGACGAGTATCATCTGAAAGGAATCAAAGCTTTTACCGATCTTGATGGTTACACGTTATTTATCGAGGATGCCAAGGTGAAATTGTCGTTTGGCTTTCATAGTCAGTATCACTTTGACTATGAATCCCGCGATGACTATGAAAATTTCGAGAAAAAGCTTAAAGCCATCGATAGGGAATACTGAAGGTCTGCCGCTGGACAGGCTAATAATGTTTGCGCTATTCCCCGCTTTTTAGTAGGAAAGTGAAGCATCCGGGGCCTGATTCTGGCCCTGATCTCTCATCCGCTTTCGTGCTCCACTTCGTGCCTTTTTTCCGGCATCTATGTTGATTTTTTATCAAAAAGCCCTGATACGTAGGCGAAGCGATGGCTTTACGCTATGGATTGGCGTCACTCAGGGTTCCAGAATCCCTTTCTCGGGGCTACAATATCGTCAAATTTTGTGAGTGGACCATAAGTTTGCCGTCAGCAATTACCCCCCCTGCGTTTAAATTATCATTTCTCGGACCTAAGTATTGGGGCGTTTGGATAGGCGCGCTGGTTTTATATGCCATTACCTGGCTACCTCTGCCGGTTATACGGCGCCTGGGGGCGTCTGTGGGGCGACTGATGGTTGCGGTAGCCCCTAAACGGGCGCGTATTGCCAGACGTAATGTGGACTTGTGTTTTCCACAATTGAGCAGTGCCGAACGTAAAGCTATCGTTGATGAGAATATTCGGCGTACCGGTATGGCGCTGTTTGAAACGGCGATGGGGTGGTGGTGGCCCGCCTGGCGGGTCAAGCGCCATATTGTCATTGAGGGCTATGAACATGTAGAACAAGCGATGGCGGCTGGTCATGGGGTGTTTGGAATGGCGCTTCACAATGTCAATCTGGAGTTTGCCTGCCGCGGACTGGGCTATACGCATCCGAGCATTGCCTTTTATCGCAAACATAATAATCCGCTGATGGACTACCTGCAGTACCGTGGTCGTAACCAGTCGAACAAATACATGATCCACAAGAGAAACGCGAAGGCATTGTTGGCGGCACTGGAAGAGAAGGAGTTATGCCTGTATTTACCGGATCAGGATTACGGTCCGACGCAGAGTATTTTTGTGCCCTTCGGCGGTGTCAAGGACACGGCAACCACCACGGCGACACTGATGTTTATGCGACGCACAAAGGCGGTACCGCTGCTGATTACCTCGCAGTACACCAAACACGGTTACAAAGTGAAATTTTACCCGCCAATGCCTGAAGATCTCGCTGCGATGGAGGATGCTGACGCTCTAACCTGCCTTAACCAGCGGATCATAAGCATTATAAAAGAGCAGCCTGAGAGTTACCTGTGGATGCATAAGCGGTTTAAAACACGGCCTGAAAAAAATATGCCGTCGTTATACGATTAATGGCATCAGTGCACCCGACGTTGCAGTATTGAACAAGGAGTGGGATCCGAAGTACTATGCGGATAAAGTTGTTTACGGTACAGATGTAACATGCCACAGAAATCCTTTTCCAGCACCATGTTCTGGGCCCGGCATATTGGACTGGCTCTGGTGCTCATTGTTGTCGCCAGCGTGGTGATATACCTGGAGCAGGAGCGGGAAAATGCACCGGTGCCAGAGGGCGTGAAGGAAGACAAATCAGTATCGACAGGCCTCAGTGACTTTTATCGCGAATTCAGAATGTCTTCCAGTGATCCTATCGAAGAACAGTCGGGAGACTTCGTGATGGATCTTACAGACTCGGAAGAGGACCTCGATAGTCGGTTGGCCAGTATGTCCAGCCAGGCCCGCCCGGTCGACAAACGCTGGACCGGCGAGCATAAATTCAGAACATTCAGGGCCGGCTCGACGTTACGCGAAGCGATTTCGAACTATGCGCAGCAGGAAGGTATGCAGGTCATCTGGGACCTGGAGCAAGACTTTGTAATCAAGCATCAGTTCCAGGTCGATAGCACAATATCCGGCTCGCTGGTGAAAATTGCCAGCGCCATCAACAGTAATTTCGAAGGAGAGGTTGAAGCCTATCTGTGCCCTCGTCAGCGGTCCTTGGTCGTCACCGCGGATAAAACTGAGTTTCTTGTCAGCAATTGTCAGCTTGCCCGTAAATCGCAATAACCTTTAAGCCGGCAGGTCGTCTGACTCGCCGTTGTCCGGGTCGGGTTGGCAATGAGCGAATACCTCATTCCACACGGACAAAACCCGCTCCTTCAGCAACGATAATGACGTCGACTGGTGGGCGAACTTATGATCCGCCAGGGTTAACTGGTGGTATTGGTCGCGCAACTGCAGGTAGGCATCCTGCAGGGTTCTGGCCTGTTCCGAGTGGATCACGCCGGCTTCACAAATGCTGTCCAGCAATCGAAGATTGTCCGTGAAGTGGCTGATTTCAGGGTGCGAATGGGCGTGGGCCAGCACCCAGTACTGGGTCAAAAACTCAATATCTGTAATGCCCCCCTCACATTGCTTCAGATCGACCATATCGGGCTCGGAGGAAAGCAGGTGCTTGCGCATTCGCTGCCGCATGGAGACCACATCGTTGCACAGTTTTTCCGGTTCACGGGGCAGGGCAAGAATATGTTCGCGTTCCTGTTCAAACGCTTCCAGTAAATCGGTGTCGCCGAGGATACCGCGGGCTCTGACCAGCGCCTGGTGTTCCCAGGTCCAGGCCTCTTCACGCTGGTAGTGGGAAAAGCCCTGAATGTGGCAACACAGAAGCCCGGCATTGCCAGACGGACGTAGTCTTAAATCTGTTTCGTAAAGCTGCCCAAACAGCGTGGTAGTATTCAGCAAGTGCATGACCCGTTGCGTCAGCTTGATGTAAAACTGCTGCGCTTCGATAGACTTGCTGCCGTCGGTTGAAGCGTCACGGGGGGCATTGTGAATAAAGACCAGATCTAAATCGCTGCCATAACCAAGCTCATAGCCGCCCAGCTTGCCATAGCCAATAACCGCAAAGCCGTGCTTGCCATCCTTTAAGTGCGCTGGCTTGCCAAATTTCGCGGTGACTTGTTGCCAGGCGCTTTGTGCTACGCTGCCGAGCACCGTTTCGGCCAGCACCGTGAGCTTATCGCTAACATTCGCGATTGGTAACGAACCACTGATGTCGCTGGCAGCAATACGCAATTGCTGACAAAGCTTAAACTGTCGCCAGGCATCCATAAGTTGTTCCACGTCGTCGTCTTCAATGCGTAACAGCGACTCTC
>CAZDUT010000136.1:0-8523 GCA_964508695.1 uncultured Alteromonas sp. | reverse complement strand
TAGTTACCTGCATCACCGCTATCCGGCCTGTGAACTGTCATGGATATTGACCCGCTGACTAGCCTGACTATTCAGCTGTCTGCGTCTGAACAAGCCCCCTCTTCACGGTTGGAGATCATCTGCCGCTCCGTTGCATCGGTGTTGCCCAAAGCAAACCGTATCAGCCTGTGGAAGTTCGATAATGATTATCAGCAGATGCAAGGCATTTTTCAGCTGGTCGATGGACAGGTACGTCAATGCAACGACATGCGATTGCACCAACAACAGTTCCCGGCGTATTTCGATGCGTTACTGCGTCACCAGACGGTTAACGCACCTGACGCGCGTCATCACCCCGTTACTCAGTGTTTCAGTGAACACCACTTTAAACCCAATGACGTCTATTCGCAGCTGGCTTATACCTTTCATCAGAATTTTACGCCGTTTGGCGTTATTTGTTGTGAGGCAACGGGTGCCCCCGTCGAATGGCAACAACGCGATGTTGCGTTGCTCAAGCGGGTGGCGGGCATTATTTCCATGTTCTACCCACTGCGTGGGTAATACCGTTCATCGACAGCGGCGCCGTATGGCATTGCCTGGCTAACGCAACACTTTGCTATTCAAGACACTCAGCTCACTGGCTACTTCGTCGTTCAACCCTCTCAGCCCCGCCACACCATATTGTGTGACAACAGCCTAGTCGCTGGCATTAACAAACCACTCACAAACACACTCAACAGCCATCTTTGCCGCTAAGCTAAATCAATTAAGACCATAACCCACTTATGCCTAACAAACCTTTACAGCCAGAGAAAAAATTAACTTAATCAATTAAGTTTTGCTTGATTATTGCGCACCCCTTTATTATTGTTAATGACATGTAACAGAAATGTAGTACACGTATATCATCTCAGGGGCACACTTTATGATTACAAAACAACTATTTAAGCCTGCAATATTGTCACTGGCCGTCTCATCGGCACTTTATTCTGGCCAGATACTGGCACAGCAAGAAGAGCAGAGCACTGCGGATGAGCAGGACGTCGAAGTCATTCAGGTATCCGGTATTCGCGGCTCGCTCATCCGGGCGCAGGCAGTAAAAATGGATAACTCATCGATTGTTGAAGCACTCTCTGCTGAGGATATTGGTAAACTCCCCGACTCTTCTATCGCTGAGTCTCTGGCGCGTCTGCCCGGTCTCTCAGGGGAACGGGTCGGTGGCCGAACCTCAGGCATTTCTGTGCGGGGTTTCAAGGAAGACTTCACCGGCACATCACTTAATGGCCGCGAGCTCATTGGTATTGGCGATAACCGCGGGGTGGAATATGATCTGTATCCCGCCGAGATCATGACAGGTGCAACAATTTACAAAACAACGGATGCTACCCTGATGGTTCAGGGCATTGGTGGTACCGTTGATTTGCAAACCGTACGCCCGCTTGCGGCACAGGAAACCCTGACACTCACAGGTGTGTATGAACAGGGCGGCAACGACTCTGACAACCCCGAGTTCGACAACAAAGGGCACCGTTATGCGCTGTCCTTCGTCGAAAAATTCGCCGACGATACCATGGGCCTGGCGCTGGCAATCGCGACGACTGAATCCCCGCGGAATGAAAGAAAGTACGGTGTCTGGGGTTACGCAGAAAATGAGGCCGGGCAGATCCTGCCAACCGGTATCGATACGCAGTCAATCAGCCGCGAGCTGGAACGCGACACGATCTCTGCCATCTTTCAGTGGCGCCCCACCGATAACCTGGATATTGTCGTCGATGCGCTCGACATCGACTACTCAGATTCAGGGGTTATTCGCGGATTTATTGAGCCCTTTGCGGCTGAAGGTGTGGAAGGCACAGGGGTAAACAATACTGGTACGCAAATCGGCGCTAACCCCGTATTACGTACCGATCCCGCACAGAAAGACGGTGAGTTGCAAACCTTTGGCCTGAACCTTACTTATTACCTGAGCGATAACTGGACCATGGAGGTGGATGTAGCAAACAGTGAGTCCAGCAAGCGTGATTTGCGGGGTGAATCCTATGCAGGTCTGGCACGTTCTGGCGCACTCACAGCTGATGAGCTGGGGAGTCGTCAGTTTAGGATGAGTGAAGACGGTGTCTTTTTTACCGGCAGCAGCGGACTCGACGCCTTCTCGGATCCTAATCAACTGCAACTTACAGGTCCACAGGAATGGGGTGGCGGTATGGCAAGCCTGGCAGACATGTTTGAGACTAACGTTCTCAAGGCAAACGGCGAACCTTACAGCTACCTGAATGCTCAGGATGGTTTCCTTAACTACGCAGATTTTGAAGAAGAGCTGACAACAGCAAAGCTGGAAGTTTCAGGTTTTGTTGACTGGAGCATCATTACCGGTGTGACTTTTGGCGCACGCTATTCCGACCGTACTAAATCCAAAGATAACAAAGGCTTTTTTGCCACGGCCTCGTCTTACCCGCTGTCTGAGGCGATCCCACAAGAGTATCTGTACAGCGGTATGGCCGATCTCACCTGGGCAGGCTTGGGCAAAGTTGTTGCCTATGATGGTTTCGCGCCATACAACGACGGCGAATACTCCCTTAATGATGCAGGCTTACTTGAGCCGGATCGTCTGGGTGATACCTTCACCGTTGATGAAGAAGTCATTACATTGTACGCAATGGCAGACTTCGAAACCGAAATCGCAGATTTTCGGGTAACCGGTAACATCGGCGCCCAGTATGTGCAAACTGATCAAAATTCTACCGGCTACCTGGGTATTGTCAGCCAGAATCTGAAAGTCTGCGATGACGACGATAACGGTGTGATTGACGCAGACTGTCTGATTGAAGACGGCGATGACTACTCACATTTTCTGCCAAGTCTGAATGTTAGCGTTGAGCTGGCAGAGAACCGTTACCTGCGTTTCGCAGCCAACAAGACGATTAGCCGGGCACGTATTGACCAGATGAAAGCATCGGGCTTTGTAAAGTTTGACCAGAATATTGAACTGATTGCGACGCCGAATACTGAAGCGGCGGTTCGTGAATACGGTTCGCCCTGGTCTAAAAACACAGGAAACCCGACATTGCGCCCCCTTGAGGCCAATAACTTCGATATTTCATTTGAAAATTATTTCGAAGATGAGGGCTATGTGTCCATTGCTGCATTCTACAAAGATTTGGTTAACTGGACCCGTGATGGCAATCAGCTAATCGATTTCACCAACGACCCTACTAACAACGGCGCCAACTACTTTATTCCAGGCTTTCATGATCGGGTTCTGGACGAAGCAGGTAACTACGGCCCGCTGGACACGCCCTACGAAGCCGGTGACTTGCTCACCCCACCGGATCAAGGTTTCTATACGTTCTTTGAGGACGGCCTTGAAGGTGAGGTCAAAGGTGTAGAACTTACCGCGCAGGTGCCATTAAGAATGGTTGCAGATGTACTGGATGGCTTTGGTATTGCAGCGTCGGCGACACTTATCGATGCAGAATTAGAAGACGGATCAGGCATTCCTGGCCAGTCAGATGAAACATATTCGGTAACCGCTTACTATGAAATGGGTGGCTTTGAATTCCGGGTTGCAGCAACTGACCGATCAGAGTACCTGACTTACCAGCGCGGAGGCTCAAATAAAATTGAAGCCGCTACCCGTGATGCCGTGACGCAGGTGGACGCACAGATCAGCTATGACTTTGCCGAAAGTGACATTGAATACTTAAAAGGCCTACGCATTTCACTGCAAGGCACCAACCCCACCGACGAAAAAGAAGAAACCATCAACGCCGACGGCATTGTGACCTTACGTCGTGAGTTTGGGCCATCTTATCTGCTTAACATAAACTACTCGTTCTACTAGGTAGTAAACGTAGTCTGTCAAGCAGTCACAAGGGCCTGAATCGAGGATTAGGCCCTTTATTTTTACCGTCACCTGAGGCTGTTCCATTCAATGCTTGATTTGCCGGCAGGCAGGCAATAGAGTCGGACGAGAACGGTTATCGAATTTTCAGGACAAGATTTACATGACAAGACCCGTACGCGACTTAGTGATTGCCGGCGGCGGAACAGCAGGCTGGATGACCGCAGCACTGCTCAGAAAAGTGCTTCCCTCCACGGTTTCCATCACCCTTGTTGAGTCCGAGCAAATCGGTATTGTGGGTGTGGGCGAAGCCACCATCCCCCCTATTCAGACCTTTAACAAGGTACTCGGACTGGATGAAAAAGCATTTCTTAAAGAAACCCATGGCTCAGTTAAACTGGCCATCAAATTTGAAAACTGGCGGGTACCGGGCGAAAGCTATTTCCACACCTTTGGCGCGCCTGGCGCGAACCTCGGTTTCGCCAGCTTTCAGCATTACTGGCTGCGGGCGCAACGTGAGGGACTTAACCGCTCACTCTGGGACTACGACCTGAATTACCTTAGCTGCACAGCGGGCAAATTCAATAAAATGAACAGCCAGAATCCCCTGTACGACATGCAGTACGCTTACCATTTTGACTCGGCCTACTACGGGCAGTTTTTACGTGGTATCGCTGAAAGCGCTGGGGTCACACGTGTAGAGGGCAAGATCGAGCACGTTGGACTCTGCGACGAATCCGGCAGCGTGACCGGGTTGCAATTAACCAACGGCAGACAAATCGACGGCGATTTGTTTATCGATTGCACCGGCATGCGCAGTGTGCTTTTACAGCAAACGCTGGGCGTTGAGTTTGAAGACTGGCAGAAATGGCTACCGGCCGATACGGCACTCGCAGTGCCATCACAACGCCATGATATGACCGTGCCGTATACCCGCAGCATTGCGCATCCGGTTGGCTGGCAATGGCGCATTCCTCTCACTCACCGTAATGGTAATGGTCTGGTTTATGCCAGTGATTACCTGACGGAAAGTGATGCCGAAGAAACGTTAATGACGAACCTCGATACCCAGGCTCTGGACGAGCCGCGAAAAATTACGTTCAAAACCGGACGAACAGTAAAACAGTGGCACAAGAACGTTGTTGCCATCGGGCTTTCCAGCGGTTTTTTGGAGCCACTGGAATCAACCAGTATCCATTTGATCCAGTCTGGCATCGTCAGGTTAATGAAGATGTTCCCCAATCAGGGAATTTCCCAAACTATGGTCGACGCCTACAATGCAGAATCTAAAAAGGAATTTGAAACAATCCGCGATTTTATCATTTTGCATTATTACGTTAATGAGCGTGACGATTCAGACTTCTGGCGCGATATGCGCACTGTGGCAATTCCTCAGCGACTGGCAGAAAAGATTGCAGCCTTCGAAGAAACCGCAACGATTTTCAATGAGCAAAATGATATTTTCCGGGACTCTTCGTGGCTTCAGGTCATGTTGGGGCAAGGGATCAAACCGAAAGACTTCCATCCCTCGGCCCTCGTTCCCGACAGCAATACGTTGATGGCAACGCTTGAGAAGATCCATAGCGCCAAGTCTGAACCGGTGGCACAGATGCTCAGCCACGACGAGTTTCTGCAACGCTATACAGGGGCGTAATGTGGAGACAGCACACCGAATAGTGATTGTAGGGGGCGGAACCGCGGGGTGGATGGCTGCTAACCTGTTTCAACATTCGCTGGCTGATGCAGGCGTCACCGTTACCTTGATTGAATCGCCGGATATCGGCACTGTGGGGGTGGGTGAAGGCTCAACGCCAACCCTCAGGCGTTTTTTCGACACGCTCAACATTGCAGAGTCACAATGGATGCCGCAGTGCCATGCCACCTACAAGGTCAATATTCGCTTCAAAGGATGGAGCCCGGATTCTGGCATCGACCAATACAGCCACCCCTTTATTTCTCAGCCTGATGCGCACAGCGAACGCGCCTTTCATGTCAACTGCCTGACCCGCAGGCTGGGTCTGGATGTTACGACAACCCCCGAAAAATTCCTGCTCAATGGCTACCTGGCGCACTATAATCTCGCACCGCGTACTCCCCCTAACTTTCCGTTTCGTATGGAGTATGGTTACCATTTCGACGCTGCGCGTTTGGGTGAGTTTTTAAAGCAGCACGCAATAAGCCAGGGGGTTCAGCACCTTTCGGCCAAGGTACAAGATGTTCAGCAACACCCTGACACCAGTATCGCAGGTGTCTCTCTTGACAACGGCCAAACAGTGAATGGCGAGTTATTTGTTGACTGCTCCGGTTTCCGTTCCCTGCTTCTGCAACAAACCTTAAAGGTTCCGTTCGAGTCGTTCTCCGCTAATTTGTTCAACGATGCCGCGGTTGTCATCCCTACTGCTGCGGATCCCCCTGTAAATGTCGAAACGCGGGCCACTGCCCTGCCCCATGGCTGGGCATGGCGTATCCCGCTCACCCACCGCACCGGCAATGGCTATGTTTACAGCTCAGCTTACTGCGATAAAGACACCGCGGAACGTACACTCAGGCAGCATCTGGGGATCGGCGATGCCGACACGCCGGCCCGGCACCTGACCATGGAGGTGGGGCAAACGCGGCAACAATGGTCGAAGAACTGCCTGGGGCTGGGATTGTCACAAAGCTTCATCGAGCCGCTTGAAGCAACCGCATTGCATCTTGTTCAGCTTGGTATTGAAAGTTTTATTCAGCATTACACGAAAGGAAAGCTGAGCAACCAGTTTCAGCAAGCGTACAATGACATTATGCATGAACGGGTGTCCCGTGTGCGCGATTATATTGTTGCTCATTACAAACTGAATACCCGCAACGACACCCGCTACTGGCAGGATAACCGCGATAACATGCATTTGTCGGAGTCTTTGCTGCAACTGCTCGATGTGTGGTTTCGTAAAGGCGATCTCGTCAGCGAGATCGAGCGTCAGCAGTTGCAAACGCATTTCAGTACGACATCGTGGCACTGTCTGCTGGCTGGTTATGGTGCGTTTCCACCGCTGCATCCACACCAACCCGCTGACGACCAGCAGGGTGATTTATTTAAGGAAAAGAAAATCGGTGCGTTGTTTGATGGCTGTCGCCTGAACTTCTCCTCCCACGAGTCGGTACTGGCGTCTCTTTCTTCTTAACCAATGGTCTCGCCACGGCGCAGTTCATAAGGCAGTAGCTGTGGATCCTTTGCACCATTTAGCAGGGCTTCACAGGCCATTTTACCTTTTAGCTCACTGGACTGGCAGATCGTGCTTATCAGAGGCCGGGTGCGTGCAGCCTCATCGATGCCGTCAAACCCGGTAATTTTTAAATCCTCAGGCACTCTTATCCCCATCCCCAGCGCACACTGCAGAAGTTCAAGCGCAATGATGTCACTCATACACAGTATGGTTCGTGGTCGTGGCGTGCTGTTCAGTACTTCTTTGGCAGCCTGTCTGGCAAACTTACCGTCACTCTCCGGAATATGCCAGATCCAGTCGTTGTCCACCGTGACGCCATGTTCATTCAGTGCACGTAAGTACCCGTCAAGCCGACGGTGAGAAATCGAACTGTCGGTATCCAGCAGCGGACTTTCATAGATACGGCAGGTGTTGGGCGAATCGATTAAGCGCAGCCCCAGTATCGCAACATGCTCGCCGGGCTTGACCGCTGCTTTAGCGAGGACGTAGCAGGCTTCCTCATTATCAATATTGATCGATGGGCGGGCATCGAGATTAAAGTCAACGGTCACTACCGGCTTAGCGACGCGCGCCAGTTCATCCACCAGGTGGCGGTTACGGGGCAAGCCATAGCAAATAAAGCCATCCACAAAATCGACCACATCCTGTATTGAGGCGGAATCACCGGCATAAAGCAGCAAATGCTTCTGGTTAGCCTGCAGCGACGCTGACACGCCCTTGATAAAGGTATTGGCTACCGGATCACTTACCGTATAACTAATGCTGTCTGCCAGTACCAACGCAACAATGCCGGACCGTCCCTTTCGTAAAATCTGCGCGGCCTTGTTAGGCCCGTGATAGCCGATCCGCTGACAGGCCTCCAGGATCTGTTCGCGCCGGCTGGCAGATAACTGGTCAGGACGGTTAAACGCATTTGAAATGGTTGCCGTTGAGACGCCAAGTTTTTGCGCCACATCTTTCAGGGTAAGTTTTACTTTTTTCATTATCATTTTTGCCGGGGCGCGCTGCAGAACCTCATACCGACGCCCCTGATAGTGAGCAATCGGTGCAATGCGGCGATGCGTTTGCGCTTAACACTGCTTAATGAGCTCAGGCTAATTCACTTATCCATCAAGCAGCCAGAGCTTAATCGTTTAACAAACGTTAACTTATCATTCTATTAACAATCAGCCCAGCACATTTGTTGTTAATCAGACCAGAGTGGGTATTAACGGGTACCAAATATTTTATCGCCTGCATCCCCAAGCCCCGGCAGAATGTAGCCATTCTCATTGAGTTTGTCATCGTCAGGGTGCGCTTTTACAACGGCTTCAATGCCCTCCGGAGCAGCGACCAGAAAGAGTCCCATGATGTGGGTACAACCTTTTTGCTTGAGCAGGTCAATGGTCGCAATGAGTGTTCCGCCTGTCGCCAGCATCGGATCGACAATAAGGGCAATACGCTGATCGATATCGGTTACCACCTTATCGAAATAGGTAACCGGCTCAAGCGTTGACT
>CAZDUT010000135.1:0-8524 GCA_964508695.1 uncultured Alteromonas sp. | reverse complement strand
CTTTTAGTGTGTGCCTGCAGGGAGATGCTGTACTCAGTTCGCCTGATGTACATCAGTATGGACTGCGGCAAAGCCTGACAGGTGCTCGGTTTTGCACCTACTCATTCAATGACATTATTAGTGCTGATACGCAGACGAGCGAATATCTTGTTCAAGTAAATATAGGTGGGAGTTCGCGGCTATTGTCACTCAGCATTCCAATGAAGCGCTGGATTATAAGTAGTGACCAGTAAGACTTCACTGAAGGTTACAGCGAAACGTGCCTGTAACCTTCAGCGAAAGGGCGGGTATCAAAAGCTGAAGGTGCGGCTGATGCTCGCGACAATGCGCTCATCGGCAAGATCATTATTGTCGAGAGTCGTATTTTCCGCACCAATCTCGACATTGAAGCCATAAAAAGAAGTTTGATAGGCAATCTTGTAGTGGATATAGGAGGTGCCGCCATCGGCCTCCCATGCGTACTTGTCTTCATCCAGTGACTTAGAGTAGTCGACGCCCACAAAAATCGAATGATTGTCTGCCAGCGGATAAGTATGCGTGACCATGCCAATGACGTGTCCGGCACCGGTGCCAAAATAGTCCCATGTATACCAAAAATTAAAGCCGGTGGTACCTAAGTCCGCGCTGCGGGAAAACTTTGCGTAGACTTCAGGGTAGTTCAGAGAGCTACCGTTGTTGCCGTTGTGATAAGTATAATACGCAATGCCGTAATCAAGCGCCCAGCTATCGTTCAGCTCAATGTACTGGCCAATGTATGGGTCAATCTCACGTTCGGCGACGTCACCATAATCAACATTTGAGGTCCAGACCCCTGTGTACCATCCGTTACTTCCGGCATAGTCCAGACTGGCCTGTAGTGCCGGGTCGTTATTGGTCTGGCTGACACCGTTAAACATGTAGTCGGATGCTACTGTGACAGTCGTAGACCAGTCTGCCTGTGCAGCGCCGCTACATAGCAAAAGGGCTGTTGCCAGAGCTTTATGTGTGTGCTTGCTCATAGTCACTCCTAATGAATGATGTCGGTTGTTGTTAAAGAAGCGCATATAAAGTGACTTCAGCCCCGAAGACAGCGAAGGCGTCTTGGGATCACTTCATTAAGGAGGCGCAATAAACCACCTCCTGATTAACTTACAGCTCCAGTGTTAATCCGTCCCTGGATGACAGCTTACGTTTGCACGCTTGCTTACAGCTGTGCGTTACGTTGCGTGCTTTCCCAGTTTTCTTCCTCGACGACCGGAACATTTTCCACGGGCAGAGGTGGGTTTCCGAGGATCATGTCGGCGGCCTTCTCGGCGACCATGATCGTCGGACCGTTCAGGTTTCCGTTTGGAATGGTCGGGAAGATGGATGAGTCGACCACATGCAGGCCTTCAATCCCTCTGACGCGAGTTTGCGAGTCGACAACGGCCATCTCATCTTCGCCCATCTTGCAGGTACAGGAGGGATGATAGGCGCTCTCCACTGCCTTGCGAACAAAGGCATCAATTTCCTCGTCACTTTTTACATCTTCACCTGGCTGGATTTCACCGTCGCGGTATTCCTCAAACGCAGGCTGGTTAATAATCTCCCGGGTCAGCCTTACACAGGCACGGAAACCCTCTATGTCCTCTTGTTCTTTAAGGTAATTAAACTGAATTTTGGGCGCCTGTTCAGGATCAGCAGACTGTACTTTGACAAATCCCCGGCTCTTGGGCTTGTTATGGCCAACGTGTACCTGGAAGCCATGGCCATCAAAAGCTTTTTTGCCGTCATAGCGAATGGCGGCGGGCATGAAGTGATATTGCATATCTGGCCACTTTACACCCGCTTTGGAGCGAATGAACGCGCAGGATTCGAAGTGATTGGTGGCACCCAGGCCTTTTTTGAAAAAGAACCATTTAGCACCAATAAGCCCTTTGGAGAACCAGTCTAGCTTGCCGTTGATAGTGATTGGCTTTTTGCAACGGTACTGAAAATAAAATTCCAGGTGGTCCTGCAGGTTCTCGCCAACCCCGGGAAGATCGTGCACCACTTCCACGCCCACCTTCTTGAGGTGCTCAGCATTCCCTATTCCTGAGTGCTGAAGCAATTGTGGTGAGCCAATCGAGCCTGCACTTAAAATCACTTTATTGTCGGTACGCGCTTCGTGCATATCACCATCTTTGCGATAACGTACGCCAACAGCGCGTTTACCCTCCATAATCACTTTATGTACTCGCACATGGGTAAGAATGGTCAGGTTTTCTCGGCCTTTGACCGGGTCTAAGTATGCCCGTGCCGATGAACAGCGTTTTCCGCCTTTTACCGTCATATGCATGGGACCAAAACCTTCCTGCTGTGCGGCGTTGTAATCATCGGTCAACGCATATCCAGCTTGATTACCGGCTTTGATGAACGCACGATAAAGCGGGTTTTGCATCTCATTGCCATTATTAACCCCCAGCGGGCCACTGCCTCCGCGGTGGGTGTTGCCGCCGAGGTACCAGCTTTCTGCACGTTTAAAATAAGGCAGGCACTTTTGGTATCCCCAGTCTTTAGCGCCGCTGGCTTCCCATTCCTCAAAGTCTTCAGCGTGACCGCGCACATACACCATACCGTTGATTGAGGATGAACCACCCAATACCTTGCCTCTGGGGCAGTGCATTTCACGATTATCCAGGTAGGGCTCAGGCTCGGAGTGAAATTGCCAGGCGTATTTTTCGGTATTCATGGGAATCGACAGTGCTGTCGGCATCTGGATAAAAATACTTTTATCGCTTCCGCCGGTTTCCAGCAGTAATACCCGGTTTTTAGGATCTTCGCTGAGTCGGTTGGCCAGCACACATCCAGCTGAGCCCGCGCCAACAATGATGTAATCATAGGAATCCATACGCTAGCTCCTTAAAACGGACTTTCCAGTTTAACCATGCCTACATATACAGATTTGGTTTGCGTGTACTGATTAAGGGTTTCCACGCCATTTTCGCGCCCAACGCCGGAGAGCTTGTAACCGCCGACGGGCATTTCTGCCGGTGAGGCGCCATAGCTGTTAACCCAGCAAATACCCGCCTGGAGTTGGCTTACAACCCGGTGTGCCCGGCGAATATCTTTGGTCATTACGCCTGCAGCCAGGCCCATGGGCGTGTCATTGGCACGTCGTATCGCTTCATCTTCATCTGAAAAGCGCAGCACACTCATCACTGGTCCAAAGATCTCTTCCCGACAGATGGTCATATCGTCTTCACAGTCGACAAATACAGTGGGTTGAATAAAGTATCCGTCAGGCACGCCATCGGGAGAAAGGGTGTCACCACCGGTTAATACCTTTGCACCCTCCTGCTTGCCTTTGGCTATATAGTCCATCACCAGCTGATGATGTTGTTTGGAGATCATCGCGCCAAAATTGGTTTTCATATCCAACGGGTCACCGGCGATAATATTATTTTCTGTACGTGACTTGAGTTGCTCTAGAAACGCATCATAAATATCGTCATGCACGTAAACCCGCGTACAGTTGGTACAAACTTCTCCCTGGGTAAAAAAGTTACCTAACATTGCTGCGGAGACGGCCTCTTCCAAATCGGCATCGTCGAACACCAGCAACGGCGACTTACCGCCAAGCTCCATGGTGACGTCCTTTAGCGTACTGGCCGCGCTTTCCATGACCTTGCGGCCGGTGGCAACCTCGCCAGTGAATGAAACCTTTGCGATGTCTTCATTGTTTGTCAGCCAGCTGCCTACCTCTGCGTCGCCGTGTACAACGTTAAACACGCCACGGGGCACGCCGGCCTCAATAAATATTTTCGCCAGCTCAACAGCGCCGCGCGGCGTCTCTTCAGAAGGTTTAAATATCATTGTGTTACCGACAGACAGTGCGGGAGCTGACTTCCAGCAGGCTATCTGCAACGGGTAGTTCCACGCGCCGATGCCGGCACATACACCCAGCGGCTCTTTGCGTGTATAGAAGAAGTCACCGCCCAGGTCCTGCTGAACACCCGTTTGAGTAGGGGCCAGCGACGCAAAAAACTCCAGTACATCAGCCCCTGTAACCACGTCGACTTCTTTGGCTTCCTGCAGGGGTTTGGCGGTATCCAGAGTTTCTACACGGGCAAGCTTGTCGGTGTATTCACGAATTAATGCAACAGCTTTGAGCAGTATTCGACTGCGTTCAAACGCAGGCGTCTGCGACCATACTTTAAATGCATCTTTCGCACTCTCTATGGCAAGTTTGCGGATGTGTTCATCCGCATATTCCACCGCGTAGATAACTTTGCCCGTTGCCGGGTTTATGACATCAAAGGTTTCACCGGACTTACTTGCTACAGGCTCACCGTTGATAAAATTTAATAACCGCTCAGGGCCATTCTCGTTCATGCGTCCCTCCGCTCATGCAAATAATCTTCGCTGTATAGGTCAGGGCAAAGACATAAATAAATTTTATTTCATTTATTACTTGAGGATAGGCGAATTGGATTGATTACAAGGTGAATGATTTTTGCACAATTTCACTTTGCAGCTTAGAAAACTTGCTGGCCAATCGGTTTAGTGGTCAAACTGATTAAAACATAGGCAGGTATGATGCTTTATACGAATTACTAGTTGCTAAGGTTGCGTAGCCGTGATTTTATAAAATTCGGTAAGCAGCAATTCAATTGTAGTGGCAGAGGGCAAAGGAAGTGAGCGAAAGTCGTCTACATCAGTCGTTGGCAACCATTCCTAATCGTTATGCATTTATAGACAGCGTTGATAAATGTGTAATTCAACATTCTCACGCATCCCTGATGCTGGTGGATGTTGTGCGCTTTTCTGACGTGACAACCAGTTTGGGTATCACTGTCGGGGACCAATTCCTGCTCAAAATCGCCAACCGGATTATCAGCTTATTTGATGACACCATTAAGCTGGGACGAATTAGCGGCGACGTGTTTGGGATCATTTTCCCGGGTAAACACTCTCAGATGCAAATGCAACTGATGTTCGAACGACTCGTCGAGCATTTTAAAACGCCAATGCATTATGAAAATAACGCGTTTATTGCTGACTTTAATGTTGGCGTGGTGAGTGGCAGTTGTGCTCGGATCAGTCTCACGGCATTTGTTTCGCGTGCGGAGGCGGCACTTAAACAGGCAAAAGAAAACAAGTACCAAAACTTTTTCTACCTCACTACCGAAGATAAAGCGAAAACAGGCAGGAGCCTGGCGCTTAAAGCAGATCTCACGCGTGCATTGGCCCAAAATGAGCTGGAATTATATTTTCAGCCCAAGGTCGACCTATCGAGCCTCGAGATTGTCGGCGCGGAATGTCTGCTGCGCTGGAATCACCCCCTGGATGGCGTACTCTTTCCGGGCCCACTGATTGAGGCCGCCGAGTCATATAATATGATGAATGAGCTGGCATACTGGACATTCGAGCAAGCTTTCCGCAGTCTGTGTGAACTGGATGCATGCGGATTACCGTTGACGTTGTCAGTAAACATTTCGCCGACCCAGCTGTACGACAGCCAGCTAATTCCGACACTGGTGCTGCTGAGCAAGAGCTACAGTATCTCTCTTGACCGCATTGAATTGGAACTCACTGAAGACGTAGCGTTGTCGAACTCATTGATGGTGAGAAAGCAGCTGTTTCAGCTGCGCGCTATGGGGATCAGCATATCAGTGGATGATTTCGGCAAGGGCTATTCAAATCTGGCATACATACGCGAGCTGGAAATCAATGCCCTGAAAATTGACAAAACCTTTGTCATGTCACTTCAGGACGGCAAAGTAAACCGCGCCATCATTGAGGCGGCAAAAATTATTGGTCAGGCAAAAGGTTGTGAAGTGATTGCTGAGGGCATCGAAACCGTTGAGCAGTTGCATATCCTGCGTGATGTAGGGGTCAGGACCGGACAGGGGTATCTTTTCTCCCGAGCAATTCCGCTCAGTGAGTTTCTGAAGCTCGCGGTGCAGGAGATCACGATCGGCGGCTCCCCCCTACGTAAAATCATCAACCAGTAATTGCTGGTAATTTTGCATTCTTTCGGACGGGCGGTAGACTGTCCACAATCGCACAAGCAAAAAGAAAGATAATGGTAGATAACCCTATTAAAGACGGTGAGTTTCTTCATCAGTCACGACGAGATCCTGTTTCACTTGAGTCTGTTGCTCCTTTTACACTTGCCAATGGTACCAGGGTCGAGGTTAAAGCGCCTGGTATCATCCGCTTCGACCCTCCCGCACAATCACCCACCAAATTTATTGTGTTGTCGTGCGGTGTACATGGCAATGAAACCGCGCCTATCGAAATCTGTGATGATCTGGTTCGCGATATTCTGACCGGTGAGCTTGAAGTCAGCCATGCCGTTTTATTTTTATTCGGCAATCTTCCTGCTATGGACATTGGTGAGCGCTTCGTTGAAGAGAATATGAACCGCCTGTTTAGTGGCGCGCATTCGCAGGGCGAGGGATGTAACAATGAAGAGCGCCGACGAGCCAAAGCGCTTGAGAATGCCATCACCGGGTTTTACGCCGATGCGTCGTCGCAGGCTGGCCGCTTCCATTATGATTTGCATACTGCTATTCGCGCGTCGAAAAATGAAAAGTTTGCAGTATATCCTTATCTGCATGGTAAGGCTCACAGTAAGAGTCAACTGGCATTTCTTTCAGCGTGCGGCGTTAAAACTATTTTGCTCTCGGAAAGTCCAACTACCACGTTCAGTTATTATTCGTCCCGTGTGCATCATGCCCATGCGTTTACGGTGGAACTGGGCAAGGTGCGGCCTTTTGGTGAAAATGACATGTCTCGCTTCGCCGATGCCAGGGAAGCCATCACCCGGCTAATCCGGGAGACTGACTATGCGCCAGACGTAGACCTGGACGAACTGGATATCTATCGGGTGAACCAGGTAATTAATCGACAACAGAAAGATTTTAAACTGCACTTTGATGATGATACGCCTAATTTTACCGACTATCCCAAAGGAACGGTGCTGGCATCAGAGACTGGCGCAACCTATGAAGCACAGCAAGACGGTGAAGCGGTTGTGTTCCCAAACGCCAAGGTGGCTATCGGGCAACGTGCACTGTTAACCGTAGTGCCGACGAGGTTGGAAAATCCTGATGTTTGAGCTGGATGCACGACTAGGCAATGATACCTTGTTGGTGGGAGATATGGCCCTTAGCAGGGTACTGCTGATGAATGACAGGCAGTTTCCCTGGGTCATCCTTGTTCCGCGGCGTCCGCAAATTCGTGAAATTATTGAACTGGATACAGCCGAACAACAGCTACTGTGGGCAGAATCCGGGCAGGTAAGTGTGGCGTTGCGCAAACTTTTTTCGCCGCATAAACTGAATGTGGCAGCATTGGGTAACGTGGTGCCGCAGCTACATTTGCATCATATTGCCAGGTTCACTGATGATTGCG
This sequence comes from uncultured Alteromonas sp., assembly GCA_964508695.1. Lineage (GTDB taxonomy): Bacteria > Pseudomonadota > Gammaproteobacteria > Enterobacterales > Alteromonadaceae > Alteromonas. Next base: position 1,165 of record CAZDUT010000135.1, on the reverse strand, counting down.
CGTGGCCTAACCCGGTATGGGGCAGGCAGCCTGCGAAACCTTATTCAGACCAGCAGGCTGTGTCACGCATTGCGGCGCTTTCTTCCGAGCTGCCGTTACTTTCAACCAAAGACTAAGGAAGTCGAAATGATTCTTACTACCACGCCGTCTGTAGAAGGGCAAACCATTGAACAATACTGTGGCATTGTTATAGGTGAAGCCGTTATGGGCGCTAATCTGTTTAAAGATATGTTTGCTTCGATCCGCGATATCGTTGGCGGACGCTCAGGATCGTATGAAGATGAACTGACCCGGGCGCGAAAAATGGCGTTTTCGGAACTTGAGCAGGAAGCCCGCAATATGGGCGCAAATGCTGTGGTAGGTATCGATATTGACTACGAAGTCATTGGCGAAAAAGGCAGTATGCTGATGGTAAGTATCAGCGGGACCGCCGTCCATTTGCGCTGACGTTCGGCTCATACTCCGACAGGCTGCCCGAAGACCGGTGAATTCGTTCGCTGAGGAGAAGTTATCGGGCAGCTACCATTTATCCTCTTCATCGTCGTCCCAGTTGTCATTGTTGTCCTTCACCTTGGTACCGTCTTTTTTACGGGTACGCAGTTTGAATCCTGAACTGTCCCTAAGTAGCAGCAGGTTGCCAACCACAAGCCCCAAAGCAATAACTACAATAGCAATGATCCAGCCAATATCCATCAGGCTCCCCTGTTAAGTATGTAACGGTCAAATATCATATCGAGGTTTGCCAGAATAGTCTGCTTACCTGCGATGGCCGATTGTTCAATATGCGTTCTTAGTACTTCGCTATCCAAGGCGGCTTCGAACGTCTTAGCCGTTTGTCTGTGACTCAGGTGCCAGAGCTCCTGCGCGACTCCACCGTTATAGTGAGCGTACGGTCGGCTAAAGCCAAAAGCCAGGGCGTGTGAATCAAGCCAGTTAGCCAACGCCGCACACGGCCCCTCATTACTGTACTCGGCATTAATAAGTGAAAATTTACCTTGCCAGGCAGTGACAGCGCGTTCGTCATACACATCGATGTCAGTCCCCCAATGATGGCGGCTTCCACCCGGCAGTGCCGAAAACGTGAGTATGGCGTGGAGCTTTTCCAATTCCGTTAAGCGCCCTGTATCCAGCGGTTGGCCTTCCGGCGTATACAAGGGAAGTTCAC
>CAZDUT010000134.1:0-8559 GCA_964508695.1 uncultured Alteromonas sp. | reverse complement strand
AGACAGCCTGCCCCCAAGATACTGATACAGGTCGCGTTCTGGCTGACTAAGCTGCTGCGTATCAATGCTATTCAGGATTTCTCTCGCCTGCTTGAAATCATCCAGCTTTAACGCTTCAGCACGACGCAGCTTTTCAGACGCAGTCAGTGCCTCGCAAGGCGGGGTAAAGCATACCGAAGCTGTCAGACAAACTATAAAGAGAACTATTCGCACAGTGTTATTCGCACACTACCTGTCGGGAGTGTTATCAGGTTCAGGTTGATCATCAGGACTGTCCGGTTCATCAATAATCATATTTGCGTTCACAAACGCTGCCTGCGTTTTTAAATCGGCGATTTGCTGTCGTTGCGCTGCGGTAAGATCTTTGCCGGATTTTGATGGATCCTGGCCCAGCATTTCCAATGTTTTTACTATACTCATGATTATTCCATTTTTACATGACAGTGTTTATTTTTTAATTAAAACAGGCTATTACACAATTAATGTAAATAGGTGTAAGCGCTGCCAAGCGAAATACTAGTGCATTTATCGCAAATGATCATCCTAAAACATGAAGATGACGACAACAGAGCACAAAGTGTCCTACGTACTGCAGGCATCGCCCCTGGCGACGGCCTGCCCGCCCGGTGTATCTGAGTACGTTACAGCCCCCACCCGGTCAGTGTGGATGCGCGCGGGTCTGTCTGAATGCTGACAACCTAACGGTTTGCCAGTGCCTTGATTGCCGCAATGGTGGCTGTATCTTTCTGCATCTTCTTACCAGGCGGCACCACCAGCGTAGTCACGGCGGTAAGGTTGGCGGTGGGTAATGCGTCCAGGGGGATCCACTCTTCGCGTACGGCGTCGGTAATAAGTGTTGGGCTCTCGTACAGGGCAACCTTATGTGAGCCGGGATAGTGCATTTTCAGTTTGTCGACCAAAAACTGTCGTTCGGCCGGACTGCTGAGGCGCTTTGAAATGGTGATATCCCCGGCCAGGGCAATCTGCCAGAGAATAAGGTAAGCATATGGGTCGTACTGCCGGTCATAAAACAGAAACTGGCTGGCCTCGTAATGCTGGCAACCGTAACTGCCAGGATCAATTCCCATATCGGCATACAGACAGTCCTCGGCGGATATCCCTGGCTCCATGGAGGCGGTGTATCCTTCCTGACGTGCTTGGGCTATGCTGCTGTGTGGTACTTGTGCAAACACCCCCGGGTGGCCATAAAACACGCCAACCACTTTTTTGCCCTGCCTGACCTCGGCTAAAATTGCCTCCTCCATCTCCCGGTAGGTAATACGGCGATCCTTTCCCTCGCCATAATATTGTTGCAGTGAGCGCACATCATTATTCATGGTTTCAATCCACTGCTGCATAATAGGGTGTGCATTAATAAAAACCACATCGGCCTGTTCGATATGTTTCTGACAACGCACCGAGATATGCGCGCCAACGATAACGCCAGGTCCGACACAGACCAGCGAGCCCTGTTGTTGTGACATCAAAAATTCCTTTTATCGCTAAGGGAAACCGGTGGATTATACTCACCCGCCCAATCCCTTCCCAGCGCTATTGTGTATTGTGCGCAGTCCGCCGGGCATACTTCCTCAGGGTTTGGCCTGGTGAATCAAATGCAGCGACTCCTGACGTCCATCCAGATACTCCACCGTTTTTCCATCAAAGAATGCTTCCTCTTCCAGCATAATGCGCACATCGCCCCCCCACTTAGGGATAGTCACCGCCGCATTCAATTCGATGGAATATGCCGTGTTGGCGTGCAACGGGTGTTCACCGGTAACCGGCACGCCCTCCTGCGCGTCCCACATGCCAATGGTTGTGCCGGCCGCATGACCGTGAAAACCAATAGGATGTGTGTAAATCATGGGAGTAATACCGGCATCAATGGCCGCTTGACGCGCCTCTGCCAGTACCGCATTGCCCGTTTTGTCTTTGGCAAAGTGGCGGGTAAGAATGTCCTGCAGCTGATTACCGGTAACCAGCGCCTGTTGCAATACCTTTGGCGCCTGAGACTCACCGTGCTGCAGCACATAAGCATGTTGCTGCTGATCAGAATTTAAGCCCAGGTAGGTCATGCCAAAATCCACATGTAGCAGATCACCCGCCTGCACGGTTTGCGCCCCCGACTTGCCACTGAAATCACCGTCTTTGGTCGCACTGGCCCGCTGCACTGACACATGCGGGTGAAACCAGTTTGACAGCCCCAGTTTGCTGGTGTGGTCGCGCAACCACCACTCAATATCTTCGGTGGTGGTTTCACCGGGTATCACGACCGCACTGGAAAAGGCCCGTGCGATTAATGCATGACCGGCTTTCACCAGGTCCTCAAAGTGCGTCATTTCCTGCGGCGTACGGGTTTCCAGATAATTAATTGCCACGTCCTCGGCACTGATTAGTCGCGACTGGTATTGAGGGGCGAGCGCTGCCTTCAGTAATTCATACTCGGTGGCAGACAGGCCATCTGCCAGGCCAACACGCTCTGACCGGTTTATGCCGATACGCGCGGGATCACGCTTTTCAATGAGTTGCGCCAGCGCCTGATACTGATCAGGGTACGCCTCTTCGTCCCACGCCCGCTCAAACAACTCGCCGATGGCGTACTTGGCTACCGCCAGGCGTTCCAGCGGCTGACCGTTACCGGGGTCGTAAAACACCAGCATGGTGCGACGGCGCGCCGATAGCCACTTTGCCGGTAACATTGTTTCCATGACCGGATCTTCGTTGTACTCCCGGGCGATAATCACCCACATATCAAGGTTATGCCGACGCATAATGGCGGGCAGCACCTGCTCAAAACGCGCCAGCGTCATTGCATCTTTTTGTGCAGCGCGCTCGTCGAGCGGCAGTAACGTTGCTTTCACCTTCCCGATAAAGGCGTCATCGCTGGTTTCAGCTTCCTGGCTCACCCCCGGTAGTGACACACTTAACACCATAAGCAGCACTAGTAATCGCATATTTTCTCCCACTTGTTGACAGACGGTTCGGCTAAAGACACAACCCAGCCTGCACTGACACGCCGTAATTTTTTATTGTTCGCAGGTATTTATCTGAAATACAAGTCATACCCGATAAGACGCAGCCTGAAGATGACAATCTGCGATGGCCTGCTACAATGGCGCCCTCAGTCAATCGACCTCACCGGGCTTGTTATGCGTAAACGAATTTATGTCGCCTACACAGGCGGAACCATCGGCATGCGTCCATCGTCGCAGGGCTATGTGCCTGCCGCGGGCTTTTTGTCCGAAACCCTGGCCGCCATGCCCGAGTTTCACCGTGCTGAAATGCCCGAATTCACGCTGCATGAGTACGATAACCTGATTGACTCTTCAGACATGGATCCAACCCACTGGCAACGTATTGCCAATGACATCGCAGACCATTATGCCGACTATGATGGTTTTATTATTTTGCACGGCACCGACACCATGGCGTATACCGCCTCGGCACTGAGCTTTATGCTCGAAGATTTGACCAAACCGGTGATTGTCACCGGTTCACAGATCCCTCTGGCCGAACTGCGTTCAGACGGACAGGTCAATCTGCTAAACGCACTGTATATTGCAGCTAACTACCCCATTGCCGAAGTCAGTCTGTTTTTTAACAACCGGCTGCTGCGCGGCAACCGCTGCCGCAAAGTCGATGCCGATGGGTTTAATGCCTTTGACTCACCCAATTTCGCGCCCCTGCTTGAAGCGGGGATCAATATTCGCGTTAATGCCGGTACACTGTGTAAACGCCCCAGTGATACGGTGACGGTCTCACCGGTCAGCGCACAGCCAATCGGGCTGGTCAGCCTTTACCCGGGCATTGCGCCGGAAGTGATTAAAAATACCCTGCAGCAACCGGTAAATGCCCTGATTTTACTCAGTTACGGCGTGGGTAATGCACCGCAGTCCCCGGCCCTGATTAGTCAGTTAAATTATGCCCGTGAGCGTCAGATCCCGGTGCTGAACTGCACACAATGTTTACGCGGCCGCGTGAATATGGGCGGCTATGCAACCGGTCATGGCCTGCGCGAGGCCGGCGTGATTTCCGGCAGTGATATGACACCGGAAGCCGCCCTTGCCAAACTGCATTATCTGTTAAGTAAATCCATGTCCTACCGCCAGCTGTGTGAAACACTGGCGAGTAATATTCGCGGCGAACTTACCGAGGACTAACCATGCCTACCTCTTTTACCGGTGGCCTGCGTAAAATGCGGGTAACCAATGACAATGACAACCAGGTTAACTATACCCTGCCTGTTGGCGACGACCTTGTTGATATGAATGCCCTGATCGGCAAGGAGCTTACGCTGACATTTGACGGCGAGATCCATTGTGTGCACTGTCAGCGCAAAACCAAGAAAAGCTTCAATCAGGGCTACTGCTACCCCTGTCTTATCAGTCTGGCACAGTGCGACAGTTGTATCATTAAGCCTGAACAGTGCCATTACCATGAAGGGACCTGTCGCGAGCCTGAATGGGGCGAAGCACATTGTCTCACCGACCATTTTGTTTATCTTGCCAATACCGGTACGGTCAAGGTGGGCATTACCCGGCATGTAACTGATGGCGTGTCGTCACGCTGGATGGATCAGGGCGCGACGCAGGCGATGGTCATGCTGCGGGTGCCTGATCGCCTGACCAGCGGTAAAGTTGAAACTTTGTGCAAGGCACACATTGCTGATAAAACCAACTGGCGAACGATGCTCAAGGGTACACCGGAAGATGTCGATTTGAGCGCGGTACGGGATGAATTGCTAGCTGCTATTGACACGCCACTGACTGAACTTAAACAGCAAAAAGGCCTTCAGGCAATAAGCCCGGTGACCGATGAGATCCATACTATCCGCTACCCTGTGGAGCAATATCCGGATAAAATTAAATCCATCAATCTGGATAAAACCCCGGAGTTCAGCGGCACCCTGCAGGGTATCAAAGGCCAGTATTGGCTGCTCGACGGTGATCGCGTCATTAATATTCGTAAGTATGCCGGCTATCAGGTCACGCTTAGCCTAGCGTGACTCTTCGCCACCGAGCTCTCTGGCCAGGTCATCGAGCTCCGACAGGGTTGAGTCGAACCCGTATGATGCGGGGCGGTAGGCGACCTTAACATGGTGGTCGTTACGCCCTAGTGTTACGCGTAACGCATCTACCTCAAAATGCCGAACGGTGTTCAGAAACCGGTAGGCAATGGCTTCCGAGGGAAAGCAGTATTCAACGTCTGTATGCACGCGCCTTATCCCTTATTGCTTTGCTGTTGGCGGATCACGCTGGCAAGTCTCGCAGCGAGTGGCTTTTCACTGTCCGCAACCGGACCTAAGCTAAGCCAGTGGGCAATGATCGCATCGAGCGTCCACTTTTCGCCCTGGGCGAGCTTAGCGCTTAACAATTCCAGTTGTACCGCCTGGCGCTCTTCTCTGACCTCATCCGGAGACGACGTCGACGTGAGAATTTCCAGCGCGGTTGTCAGCCAGGAACGATTATAAGCCGATGCGGCATCTGCCTCACAAGCCTGCCGCCAACGCTTGCCAAGCGTCTGGTAAGTGGATGCGTCGACAACTGAGGCTGCACGGCCACGTTGCCATGTTTCAATAAGCGTCAGTAATGCAGCATACTGTGCATCACGGGCACGGGCTTGCTGCCGGCTCTGTCTCTCCTGCAACTTATTGTCGATATCCGTGAGCCGTGCTTTCAGGGCGCGCTTTGCGCTTCCCCGCACTGCCACAGCTTGCGCTTCGATATCCCGCAGACGCTGACGAATGTCTTCAGACGCACGCTCATTAATACCGAGCACCAACTCATCGGCCTGATCCAACAATCGCTTGGCCACCTGACTTTGCTGTTCACGCGCTTCACGTCTGCTTGCTTTTAGATTGCCAAACAGTGTGTCATTCACCTGTTTAAAGCTGTGCCACAAAGACGACTCAGCGCGACGCCCGGCATGACCGGTTTGCTTCCAGCGTTCCTGTAACTGCTGTGCCTGGGTAGCGGCTGCGTCAATATCCGACGCCTCGAGCAGCTGCTTAGCCTCTGCAATCAACGCTTCTTTGGCTTCACGATTTTGCCGGTACCAGTCGTTTACTTTCGCCTGATGCGGTGCCAGTGCACTGTCCCACCGGGCTTTTAGCTTGCGGTAGCGTTTGGCATCCAGCTGGCCGGCGTTGTGCCACTTATCACGCAATGCGTCCAGTTGCTTTGCCAGCGTGGCGGGAGCAAGTGTATCGGGTAGTTGAGCGACCTCTTCAAGCAACGCCTCGCGCACGTCAACCGCCTGGTTTCGCCTGGCATCCTGTTCGGCGTAAAAGGCTCTGCACGGTGCAAACGCGGTCTCAAGATATGCATCAAATTGCGCATCCAACGCCATATCACCGGACTCATTAGGCTGGCCAAGCGACAACCACTGCTTACGCAGGTAGCGAATTGCGTCGGCACGTTTTGTAATGTCGGCAGGCTCGGTCTCAGCCAGGCTTTTCGCTTCATCGAGCAGCGCCGGTTTACGCGGCGTGGCCAGGTAACTCTGCCAGCCTTCGAGGCGCTCTACAGCCGCCTCGGTTTGCGCCATGCGGCGTGAAAGTGTTTGTCTGGCAGCCTCAGGCAAGGCCTCAAACTGTGCCTTTGCATTTTCAAAGCCGCGCATGGCAGCACGAAAATGACCGTTTTCGATCTGGTTATCAATGATGTTCAGTTGTTTGCGGCATTGCTTTAGCTGCGCTTGCTGTGTCGCATCAACAGCCTTAATACGCCGTTGCCATTGTGACCACAGTGATTGCCAGCGTTTCGACCACGTTGCCGGAACCGTGTGCAATGACGCGCTGGCTTCACGCCACTGGGCGGCAAAGTTATCCGCCAGCAAGCGCGTCTCGGCTTGCTTAAGCTGCTCATCCGTCAGCGCGTCAACAAACGCCTCGGCGGCGTCCAGCTGCGCCAGGGCTCTGGCCCCCGCCTGCTGTTGCTCCTCAAACTGCGCAAGCCGTGTGTTTGCCTCGGAGACCGCTGCGTGAAGTTTGCCAAGCGAAGGGTGATCGGGCTTAAGCGTCTCAAGCGCCGACACCGTCTCTTTCAGATCTGATGCCAGGTGCGCCACAGTGGTCAGCTCGGTGTTGGTTGCCCGGGTAAGTTGCTCTTCGTACAGCGTATGCATCGCCTGACGCAGTGAAGCGCGTTTGGTCGCAGCATCATCGGCAAGCTGCTCCACCCGCTGTCCTGCTTGCTCTGCCTCCCACTGAGGCTTAAGGCGCTCCCGATGTCGCAAGATTTGCCCGGCGATACGCTGGTGCTTACGCTCTGTTTGTTGTTGCTCAGCGTCAGACAGACAGGCTTTTTCCGCAAACAATGTCTGGAATTGCTGTTCCAGCGCCTTGGCCTTTTCATCCACCTCTGGATAGTGATTTTTATCCAACAATGCTTGCAACTTGGACAGACAAAGTGTCAGCGCTTTTTTAAGCTCGACAGGCTTTTGTTCAAGTAAAACAAGCGCCTCGATACGCTCGGATACCTGCTTGCGCAAGCCATCGTCGTCAACTTTGCGCAACAGCCGGTTAAGCAGTTCGGTATCTGTGGTGTTATCGATAATGTACTGCTGCAACGCCGGGTTTGGCGTAATTAAAAAAAGTTGTTGGGTAAGCGCCGTGCTGTCGGCTTTTTCAAGCAACTCAGCAATCAACGCAAGATCGTCATGCAATGACGTGAGATTCACAAGTAACTCGCCAAGTAACGCCGTATTCGCCGTTTCCTTAAGAAACGCACGGCGTTCCGCGTCTGAAATCGGGGTATCCACCTCGCCTTTAAGGATCTTCTCAACCTGTCGGCTGGCTTCACGCTTTATACGCTCACTGTACGCGGTGACTGACATTTTTTGCCACAACGCAAAGCTGTTTAAACGGTACAGGGCAGCAAGCGTAACGTCGTTGCTCTCATCGTTGAAGGCCAGCTCATGGAGGATGGTGTTATCCTGCGGCTTCTCTGGCGACAGCGTTTCAATCGCTTTTAAGCGTTGTTCCGGCTTATCACTACGATAAGAAGGGGTGAAAAAGCGATCAAATATCATCCTGTTTAAACCGTGCGATGGTGTTTTCCTGATCGGCGTCGTCTTTCAGCGCGCGTAAAAAATCCCGTTTGGTTTTGTGCACAATTTCTCCCTGTGCATTCACAGTCATATGATCGGTGCTGTTAGCCACTTTGGCCTGATACAGCATCACGGCCTGCATACAGCTTTCCCGCTGCTCAGCGGTGAGTGCTGTTCCGTCCGGCCATTTACCGGTTTCAACAGCTTCACGCAAGCGTTCGAATACGTCCGGCGTCATGGCCTGGAGTAATGCGTCTACATTCATGAGGAGGACCGCTTCACCATAACAATTCTGACACGGTTAACGACATACCAGACAAAGCCAACAATACTACTTAAAATAGCAAGATTGTATTGCATTTCATTATTTCGCGCCCCGCCCCAGTACATAAAACCAAAGCCGGCAACAAATAACAAAATCGCTATGAGCGACTGATTTTGAATACTTTGCAGCTTCTGAAATTTTTTGAGGCCTCGTTTGCGCTCAATATCTTCCGATGAGGCGTTCCC
>CAZDUT010000133.1:6990-8662 GCA_964508695.1 uncultured Alteromonas sp. | reverse complement strand
GGATAATGACATTAACTGGTACCAGTGGGAACTGAACAAACGTAAGGAAGATTTTCTTAATTTTTGCCGTTACGTGATCGCCCTTCGTAAGCGAAGCTGTTTGTTCAGTGAAATTAAACTGGATGACGACGGATATACCCGTAGCCGCAATATCGCATCTATCCAGTGGTACAAGCCAGACGGCTCCAGCAAAGCGTCTGAAGACTGGCAGGCGCAGCATAATCAGGCTTTCGGTGTTGAAATCCGTGGATGTACACATACCGACGATCCGCCCGAACACTGGTTTTTGTGTATCAATGCCAGTGACAACGATGTGCGTTTTAATATGCCAGTCATGACGCCACGCGGCGGATGGACGCTCGAACTCGATACCCGCTACAGCGTATTGGCAGAACAGCCTGCAATTTGTATACAGAAAATATTTTTGCAGGCCGGGAAGTCGGTGGCGTTATTCAGTTATGCCAGAGACCGCAGTTACTCCCGGCAATAACGATCCCCATGATGTGGGTCATGCGGCAACCTACGCCTACGGACAGACGAATTTTATTCGCTATCGCTACTGGTCATCTGGTACGCGGATGGTATGATGCGCACCCATCTGAAACAAGAGGGCGTCTCTATGCAAAATGAAGGTGGAAATGCGCATTCGTCGGAATGCGATATTGGTTTTATTGGTCTGGGTGTCATGGGCAGTAACCTGACTATGAATCTGGTTGATCACGGTTACCGCGTGGCCTGTTTTGACCTCGACCAGCAGAAAGTTGAAGCCATTCGTACTAAAGACGCCTCAGAGCGAGCCGACGGAACCGAGCCGCGTGTTGAGGGCTGTAACTCCTATACGGAGTTGTTAAGCAAACTCAAGGCCCCCCACCTGATTTTTCTCTCTGTGCCTGCCGGCGATCCGGTCGACCACGTATGTAACCATCTGATTGACGCCGGTATCCAGGCTGACGACATTGTCGTGGATACGGGCAACAGCTTGTGGACAGACTCGGTATCACGCGAAGCCCAGTACAAAGGGAAGTTTATCTTCTTCTCTACCGCGGTCTCAGGCGGCGAGGTGGGGGCGCGCTTTGGTCCCTCGCTGATGCCATCCGGAAACCCTTACGCATGGACCCGCATTGAACCGGTTCTTAAAGCGATTGCCGCCAAAGTTGATCCTGAAACGGGTAAGCCAATGACATCACTGACACCGGGTAAGCCGGTGACTGAAGGCGAACCCTGCGCGACCTACATTGGTCCGGTCGGGGCAGGGCATTACGTGAAGATGGTTCACAATGGTATCGAATATGCCGATATGCAGCTTATTTGCGAAACCTATCATGTTATGCGCAGCGCCCTGCAAATGTCGCCGGCAGAAATCGCCGGGGTATTCAGACGCTGGAACGACGGCAAACTGAACAGCTACCTTATGGAAATCAGTGCCGAAGTGCTGGAGCAACTCGATCCTGAAAGCCGTCAGCCACTGGTTGATGTGATCCTGGATAAAGCTGGTCAGAAGGGGACTGGCCTGTGGACGGCAGTAAGTGCGTTGCAGGTTGGCAGTCCGGCCCAAACCATCGCTTCTGCGGTCTTTGCACGCAGTTTATCGAGCCTGAAAGATGAGCGTGTGGCGGCCAGTGAAATCCTTACCGGGCCGGTGGCAAAAACCTTCAGCGAAGATCAAAAAGTA
>CAZDUT010000133.1:0-6980 GCA_964508695.1 uncultured Alteromonas sp. | reverse complement strand
TATCGCTTATCAATCAATTGGAAGAAGCACTCTACTGTTCAAAGATTTGTGCCTATGCACAGGGATTCCAGTTAATGGCGATGGCGGCCAAAGAACATGGCTGGGAGCTGGATTTCGGTGAGATCGCTAAAATCTGGCGTGCGGGGTGTATTATTCGTGCCGTTTTCCTGCAGTCTATTTCCCAGGCTTACGACAACAATGAAGAGCTGACCAACCTACTTATCGATCCATTCTTTGCCGAACAGATTACCCGGTATCAGGCAGACTGGCGTGAATCTATCGCGCAGGCGACACTGGCGGGGGTGCCGTGTCCGGCAATGATGTCGGCACTAAGTTACTATGATTCTTACCGAACCGGCGTCTTGCCAGCCAATCTGCTACAAGGCCAACGGGACTATTTTGGCGCGCATACCTATCAGCGAGTGGACAAGCCTGCGGGTAAGAAGTATCACCTGGAATGGAGTGATCCCGCGCGTCCGCAAACACCTATCAAACGCTAGGCAGACTAAACAGGCAGAGGCATCATGACACAGGACAAAGACTGGCGTGACACATTAAGTGAAGAAGAGTACCGGGTTTGCCGGGAATCAGGCACCGAACGCCCCTTTACCGGTGTGTTACTTGATGAGGAGCGTAGCGGCAAGTACGTGTGTAAATGTTGTGGTGCGCCGCTGTTTGACGCTGATGCCAAGTTTGACGCCGGCTGTGGCTGGCCGTCATTTTATCAGCAAGCCGACAGCGACAATGTCGGTTATCGTGAGGATGACAGCCTGGCGATGAAGCGGATCGAAATTTACTGTAAACAATGTGATTCGCACCTTGGTCATGTGTTTCCGGATGGGCCTCAGCCGACCGGACAACGCTACTGTGTCAACTCTGTATCGATGACCTTTAAGTCAGATGACGATGATGTGGTAAAAGGCTGACCCGGGAGAATCCACCACCTTCTCTAACGGTTAAAAAATGCACAGAAAAGGTAAAGGTGACAAAAAATCCGCGCCCTTGGGTGCGGATTTTTTATTTCTTCAGTGAAAGTTAATTACAGGCGGGCCAGCTGTAGCGCTTCAGCATCAAACTCGCCCTGATTGATGGCCGAAATGACTTCATCGGCAACCGCATCAAGAACATCAAAAGGTAACTCACGGTTAGCTGCCATGATGGTTTTGGAATCGGTGAGGGCATCTTCGTCGTAATACTCAGTGACTTTCAGCCATACATAGGCCAAACGAAAGTTTTCCTGTTCCAGCGCAATTGACACCAGCGAATAGAATATCTCGGTATTGACGTTTTCCGGCTCATCGTAGTGGGACAGGGCGTCGTACAGGATCGCAACGGTTTTACTGAGATCACGTTTTACTTCTTCTTCAGCTCGGAATATCAGCAAGGCGGGATCATCTACATCGTGGGTGTTCATATACCGGCGAAAGCGTTGTAGCGCACCCGGGTCGCCATGCCGTGACCAGTGGTAATACGCAAGATAAGGATCGGTGGACGTTTTTGTTTCCCGTGACAGTCTTTTTAATTCGCTCTGGGCGGTAAGCACGCCTTTGAGCCGGGTCGCTTCTTTCTCGCGGTACTTGATGTGTTCGATGCCGGATGCCTTATCCACACAGGCAAGATAGTCCTCAAATGCCAGCATCAGCGGATACTTGTAAGATTCACCGTCATCGTTTTGATGAGCATAACGCATACGTATGATCGCAGCTTTCTCAGACCGGCACCAGCCATCGGTATTGAGATCCTGGCACATGGCCGGTTCCGCTTTACAAATGTCCGCGACCGTGGGTTCAAACATCGCATCACAGCCCGCCGCAGTAGCAATAAAGAGCACAAAAAAGAGAGTAGAAAGAGAAAATGTGGAAAACTTACGAAAGGATTGTAGTTTCGTCCTTAAAAACTGCCCATTTCTGAAACTTATCAACAATTTGGTCATCCTGGTCTGATTAATTAAACTGGCGCCCGCTACAGCAAAACGCGGTGATAAATCACTCGCATTTTATCCTATATTAACGCGTTTGCGTGTGCAGTCATTGGTTAATTTTCCCATGAGAAGGCTAAAGCATGAATCAACAGTTCGAACAGGAATTACAAAGCAGCTGGCAGGAACGTCAGGAATACGCAGAAATGATGTTACCGCTCATTGGTAAGCTATATCGCAACCATGCGGTAGAAATCTCTGTTTATGGCCGTCCCTTGTTGAATGCCAGTGCAATTGACGTGATTAAAGCGCACCGTAAAGTGCGCCTTCATGAGGGCGTAAAACTGCGCTTGCGTGAAAGTTATCCAATTCTGCATGCCCTTAGCACGATGCAGCTGGCACCGGCAGAAATCGATATCGGTAAGCTGGCATTTGACTTCCATTACGGCTCGGCGGTTGATGAAGATGACCTGCAGGCATACCTGCATGCCAAGCTGGCCGACGTGGTTGATAAAGATGACGAACAGCAGCCACAGGACGTGGTGTTGTATGGCTTTGGTCGTATCGGGCGGTTATTAGCCAGACTGCTGATTGAACGTCAGGGCAAAAGTAACAAACTTCGCCTACGCGCAATTGTTGTGCGTGGTGGACGTGAGGGCGATCTTGAAAAGCGGGCCAGCCTGCTGCGTCGCGACTCTGTCCACGGCCCCTTCAATGGCAGTATTACCGTAGACCATGAGCGTAATGCATTAAAAGCCAACGGCGCGTTTATTCAGGTTATTTATGCTGACAGCCCTGATCAGATTGACTACACCAAGTACGGTATTGAAAATGCTATTGTGGTCGACAACACCGGTAAATGGCGTGATGAAGAAGGGCTGGGACTGCACCTGAAAGCGAAAGGGACATCAAAAGCAATCCTTACTGCACCGGGTAAAGGGAATATTAAAAATATCGTTCATGGTGTCAACCACGGTGACATCAAGGCAGAGGATACAATACTGTCTGCGGCGAGCTGTACCACCAATGCCATTACACCTGTGCTAAAGGCGCTGGATGAAGAGTTTGGTATCAGCAGTGGGCACGTTGAAACGGTGCACTCATACACCAACGATCAAAACCTGATTGATAATTATCATAAGGCTGACCGTCGGGGCCGCAGCGCACCGCTAAATATGGTGATCACCGAAACCGGCGCTGCAAAAGCGGTTGCAAAAGCCTACCCCAAACTGGCGGGTAAGCTGACCGGTAACGCGATCCGAGTGCCAACGCCCAATGTATCGCTGGCCATCCTTAACCTCACTCTGGATAAGGAAACCGACAAGGTCGCGATTAATGAGTTTTTACATAACACCGCCTTGTTCTCTTCGTTACAGCATCAAATCGACTACACCGGTAGCAAAGAAATTGTCTCCACCGACCTGGTCGGTTCACGCGCGGCTGCCGTAGTAGATTCACAGGCAACTATCGTGTCTGAAAACCGCCTTACTCTGTATGTATGGTATGACAACGAATTCGGATACAGCTGCCAGGTAATGCGCTGTGTACGTGATATGGCTGGGCTGACATACCCGTCCTTACCCGCGTAAGCATTAAATGGCGATAAAACCGGCGTTGTGTAAGCACGCCGGTTTTTTTATACCCGTTAGTAGGGTAACGTGTCCGCCACAACAATATAGCGTCGGCCTGTGGCTGCTCTCACGGCAAATCGCGTAGCACTGACGTGGCTGACTATGCTAAATTACATGGCGTGTAAATAAGGGCGACCTGACCGTTAACCTAACAGCAACAAGACTTGTGGTGATGGCAGCGTTAAGCCTGGTGCGTCGTGCTTTACCTGGTAACTTCTTTCCGGCGAACAGGTAACGGCTTATTGGCACGCTCACTGAGACAATTTTTTAAAAAGGATCCCGACAGAAAATGCATATATCCAGTCAGTTCGATAGCGGCAACATCGAGGTGGTTAGCGCCGAGTCTGCCGACAGTATCGTGCTCAAAATCAACAAAGATAATCAATCTGAATTCTACCAGTGGTTTCACTTCCGACTCGCCGGCGATTTGTATGCAAAACACACCCTCACGATTTCAGATTTAGCGCGCTCCGCGTACCCTGATGGCTGGAAAGAGTACCAGGTTGTGGCGTCATACGACCGCGAAACCTGGTTCCGGGTTCCTACCAAGTTTGACGGCGATAATCTGACATTTTCAGTGACGCTGGAGCATCCCAGCATTTTCTTTGCCTACTTTATTCCCTACAGTTATGAACGCCATCTTGATTTAGTGCATGACGCGCAAATGTATCTGGATTGTGAGCATCGCTTCTTAGGTCTGACGCTGGACGGGCGCGATATGTCGATGCTGGTAATTGGTGATGAAGCGCCTAACAAGAAAAAGATCTGGGTAACAGCCCGCCAGCATCCGGGCGAGTCAATGGCCGAGTGGTGTGCAGAAGGCTTAATCTATCGTTTGTTGGATGAAGAAGACGGACTGTCACGGGCATTGCTCAACGATGCCGTGTTTTACATCATTCCGAATATGAATCCTGATGGTTCTGCCAGAGGTCACCTGCGTACCAACGCGGTAGGCAGCAACCTTAACCGCGAATGGGCAGAACCCTCTGCTGAAAAAAGTCCGGAAGTGCTTTACGTACTTAACGCGATGCAGGAGATTGGTGTCGATATGTACCTTGATCTGCATGGCGACGAGGCACTGCCATACAACTTCGTCGCAGGCAGCGAAGGTATTCCTTCGTACAATGAAAAGCTTAAGTCGCTGGAAGATAACTTCAAACAGGCCTTACTGATTGCAACGCCAGAGTTTCAGGACACCTACGGCTATGAAAAAGATAAGCCGGGTGAGGCAAACCTGACCGTGGCGTCCTGTGCGGTGGCTGAAGCGTTCAAGTGTCTGGCGTACACCGTAGAGATGCCGTTTAAAGATAACGCCGATCTGCCAGATGAGATGTACGGTTGGTCAATTCAGCGTTGCCGTCAGTTAGGTGAAGACCTGCTGGTTGCGACACGCGCAGTGGTTGGCGAACTTAGATAAGATATTTATTAACAATAACAACAATATAAAAGGAACTCAGCGTGGAATGGTTATATAATTTTCTGACGACCATTGATGGATTTCTGGGTGGGGCATTCTGGTTCCCCTATGTGCTGTTAGGTGTGGGGTTATTCTTCACCGTGTACCTGGGCTTCCCACAAATCCGTTATTTTAAGCATGCCTGGCTGGTGATCACCGGCAAGTTTGACAAAGAATCGGATCCGGGGGATACCACACACTTTCGGGCTCTGACTACCGCGTTATCCGGCACAGTGGGAACCGGTAATATTTCAGGGGTAGCCTTTGCGGTATTTCTTGGAGGCCCGGCGGCGATATTCTGGATGTGGGCAACGGCTTTTTTGGGCATGACCACGAAGTTTGTCGAAGTCACACTGTCGCATAAATACCGGGTCAAAACCGAGGATGGCACTATGGCCGGTGGTCCTATGTACTACATGGATCGTCGCCTCAATATGAAATGGCTGGCAGTGGCATTTGCCGTCGCCACGGTGATTTCATCTTTCGGTACCGGTAACCTGCCGCAAAGTAACGGTATTGCACAGAGTATCGAAGCCACTTTTGGTTTTGAGCCGTGGATTGTCGGTAGTGTTCTAGGCGTGCTGCTGGCACTGGTTATACTCGGTGGGATCCAGCGCATTGCAGCGGTCACTGCACGGGTTGTGCCATTTATGGCAGTAATTTACCTGATTGGCGCGCTGGCGGTTATTTTTGCCAACCTGGAAAATATCGGCCCGTCTTTCTCGGCTATCATTCAGGACGCTTTCTCCGGTTCTGCCGCAGCGGGTGGCTTTTTAGGCGCATCGCTGGCTTACGCATTTAACAAGGGGGTTAACCGCGGACTGTTCTCAAACGAAGCGGGTCAGGGCTCTGCACCTATTGCGCACGCCGCGGCCAAGACCAAAGAGCCTGCGTCTGAAGGTATGGTGTCACTGCTGGAGCCGTTCATTGATACTATCGTGATATGTACCATTACCGGCCTGGTGATCCTGTCATCCGGGGTGTGGAAAGAGAAGCATGAAAATATCTTTGATCGTTCTGATATGTATTATGTGACCGGACAGTACACGGATGATCAGGATGCAGATGTCAATAAACTGTACCGCTATCTGAATGATGTAGATGGCAGCGATGTAAAACCTTACAACGGCACCATCACCGTGGTAAACGGCGCGGCGGTGAGCGACGGCTATACGCTTATCAATGCCCGCTCGGTCGCGGAAGACGTTAAGTACTATGTCGGCAGCGATGATTTATACACAGGTACGCTGGAAATTGCCGACGGCAAACCGCTGAAGGAAAACCTTGAGGTACGTGGTAAGTCGTTGGTGCATTCAGCCGCACTGACCACCATCGCCTTTACCCGCGGCTTCTTTGGCGATTTCGGTCAGTACATCGTTTCCGTCGGGCTTATGTTGTTTGCCTTTTCGACGGCAATTGCCTGGTCTTACTATGGTGACCGCTCGATGACCTACCTGTTTGGTCCACGTTCGGTAATGCCATACCGGGTAATTTATGTTGCAGGCTTTGTCTGGGCGGCCGTATCAGACACCACGCTGGTATGGGCATTGTCAGCCGTCGCGATCGTGGTTATGACACTGCCTAACCTGTTCGGTATCATGTTACTGGCAAAAGAAATGAAGCAAACCATCAACGATTACTGGAGTCGAGTACACAAGTAATCACAACATGCTAAAATGCTGCCTGCGTAGACGTGGTAGCGTGAAAGTTTACGCAGGTTAAACACATGTACCTTTGCCGCCGGGATCAGACCCGTGCCAAAGGTACATGTGAATCAAGACCATCGCTGCCCTGGCTGTGAACGTCAAAACAGGAGCATTACATGGCATTAATGAATTGTCCCTCATGCAATAAAAAAACATCCGATAAGGCAAAAGAATGCCCTCACTGCGGTTTCTCGGTAGGGAACGCCTCATCGGATGATATTGAGCGCAAACGAGGCCTCAAAAAATTTCAGAAGCTGCAAAGTATTCAA
>CAZDUT010000132.1:0-8679 GCA_964508695.1 uncultured Alteromonas sp. | reverse complement strand
CCACTTGAGAGCATAGTGGTCATTTCTGTCCTGGCCGCCGTATTTGCCGTAATTGGTGTGGTTGTTGCCATTAGCGTATTCGGCGCCCTAATTATTGCGGGAGTGGCGGGAGTACTGGCGCTGGTGGTTGCAGGAATAACCAGTTTTTGGCCAATATTGCTGGTGATAGGTGGACTGCTACTTGTTAAAAACTCTCAGCAAAGTTCAGTAAACTGAGCTTAAAAGCAGGCAAAATACCGCTAACTTCGTTATGCTTCCTAAAAGCTAGGACTTGAACGACAAGAAAAGCCGGCGCCCACTGCGCCGGTTTTGATTTTACACGCAGGAAGGGGCTCAAATATGAATGCAAAATCAATTAATTTCAAATGGGTAGGACTGGGCGTCGTCATTTTAGCGGTAATCCTCTGGCTGATTGGCGTAATCTGGAGCATGGAGCCCGACACGTTTGATGTGAGGGAGCGAGTAAATGCTGCGGCTACGACAGATCGTGAAGCCCGGACGGCGGGCTTTACTATCACAACCGCAATAATTGATGTGTCTCAAACCCTGCTCGATAAGCCGGGTGGCTACCTGTCAAATGATGTCATACCGCCAAGTCTGTTTTTGGATAATATGCCTGCCTGGGAATTCGGTGTATTGGAAATGGTTCGCGATCTTTCTTTGGTGATGCGCAAGGATTTCAGCCGCTCGCAGTCTCAATCTATGGAAAACTCTTTCCTCACCCAGGCCCACCCCCAGTTTAATATGAATCATCGGAGTTGGCTGTTTCCCTCGGCCGAGTCCTATTACAGTGATGGCATTTCCTATTTGAAGCAATACCGTGCTCATCTTGCCGACGGGCAGGATAGTGACAGCCAGTTTTATACCCGGGCTGACAATCTTCGCGAATGGCTTAAACAGGTAGAAAAGCGCTTGGGTAGTTATTCGCAGCGACTCAGTGCCAGCGTTGGGTCAGCCCGGCTTAATACTGACCTGGCAGGAGATTCCCAGGCGCGGCAGTCTACACCAACGGCCAGACAGCGAGTGGTCAAAACCAGTTGGTGGAAACTGGATGATAACTTTTATGAAGCCCGCGGGGCGACATGGGCACTGCTGCACTTTTTAAAAGCGGTGGAAATCGAGTTTGCTGACGTTCTGGAAGACAAAAACGCAACCGTTAGTCTGGAGCAAATCATCCGGGAACTGGAAGCAACCCAGCAAACGGTGTACAGCCCAATGATCCTAAACGGAAGCGGGTTTGGTATGCTTGCCAATCACTCGTTAGTAATGGCGAACTATATTTCGCGGGCTAACGCTGCTCTAATAGAGCTTTCAGAACTAATGAATCAAGGATAATCAATGAAAAAAATGACTGTGGCGGCGCTGCTGATGGGAGCCGGGCTCTCAGGTAATGTGGTAGCGGATACCTTCGCCGGCCTATACATTGGTGCCCAGGGCTGGAATATGGGCACCAGCGGTGGTTTTGCCGACAGCACCAATTCGGCCTCGTTTAATTTCAAAGACAAAACCAACAGCTCGTACTACGTGGCGGCCGAGCACTTTGTACCGTTTGTGCCTAATGTAAAGTTTCGTCAAACGACAATGGACACCGCAGGCACTACCACCCTTTCTGATGACTTCTCCTTCCAGGGCGATACCTATGCCGCTGACACGGCAATTCTGACCGATTCAGATATGACCGCTACAGATCTTATTTTGTATTACGAGTTATTCGATAATGATTTGGTGAGTTCCGATGTCGGTGTAAACGGCAAGTACCTTGATGGCACTCTGGCTGTTCAGGACACTCAGTCTTCGACATCCGGCGCGGTAGAGTTTTCTGGGATCATCCCAACGCTATATTCCCGTGTTCAGCTCGGCTTGCCGTTCACCGGTCTTGCGGCGTATGCCGAAGGCAGTTACTTATCACTTGGTGATCATACCGTTAGCGACTATCAGGTTGCTGTGACATATAGTTTTATTGAAAGTCTTGCTGTCGATATGACGCTGCAGTTGGGCTACCGTCAGGCGCGTGTGGACATTGAAGATCTCGATGGCGCGTATGCTGATCTGGAGTACGACGGGGCATTTGCAGGTCTTGAACTGCACTTTTAATCGTCTCTACAGCTGATAAGTACTTTAAGTAATAAAAAAGTTTTATTTATTCTTTTCTCTGGACGCTGAAACTCGTTAGCCTTAACACATCGTTGTAAGGCTAATGAGTTATGTCACAAAATCCAACTTCCAAAATTTCGCCCGGCGGCATCCTGAATGAAAGTCAGTGGAATGCCATTACACGCGCATTCTCCGGTCTGGATCATACCCAGCTTACCTGGGTTAGCGGATATGCAGCCGGACTTGCGGCGGGGCAGGGCGCAGCTGCGCAGCCTGGCGGCGCAACGGCAGCTATCAGCCAGTCAGGATCATCGTCGGTACTTACCGTGTTGTATGGTTCGCAAACGGGCAATGCCAAAACCCTGGCTACGCAGTTTCAGTCGATGGCAGAAAGTGCCGGTATTACCAGTAAGCTGGTGAGCATGGCCGACTTTAAGCCGCGGCAATTAAAAAACGAGACTCATGTTGTCGTTTTTGTCAGCACCCATGGTGAAGGCGATGCGCCGGATGACGCCATAGAACTGCATGAATTTTTAGGTGGCAAGAAAGCACCGAAGCTGAATAGTCTGAAATACGCTGTGCTGGGGTTAGGTGATTCCAGCTATGAATTCTTTTGCCAGACAGGTAAAGATTTTGATTCACGCTTTTCGTTGCTGGGCGCTACAGCGGTTGTTGAACGTGCAGATTGCGACGTTGATTATGAAGACCAGGCGCAGCAGTGGTCTGAAAGCGTTATTGCGGCGATGAACGATGACTTTTCGGCAAGCACAGGTGATGCAGTCGCTGTTCAAAGCGGTGATGCCATCCCGCAAGGCGTTACACAAACCTACACCAAAAAGGCGCCGTATAAAGCGGCCTTGCTGGAATCGCAAAAAATTACCGGGCGTGATTCAGTCAAAGATATTCGTCACATTGAAATCAGTCTGGAAGACTCAGGGATCACTTATCAGCCTGGCGATGCGCTGGGTGTGTGGTTCAAAAACTCTGCTCAGTTGGTCAGTCAGTTTATCGAGCACTTGTCGCTTGACGGTGACACACAGGTAACCGTGGCGGATACTTCGATGTCACTGCGCGAGGCACTGACCAGTAAGCTGGAGCTGACATTGAGTTATCCGACGTTTGTGAAAGCCTACCAGGCGGCAACCCAGTCGGAAACATTGGGCGCGTTGCTGGCAGATAAGGCGACGTTACGCACTTATCTGGCAGATCGTCAGCTTATTGATGTGGTGGTTGACCATCCTGGCGAGATCAGCGCGCAGCAGCTAGTCGATGCCTGCCGTCCGCTGACACCGCGGCTGTACTCGATTGCCTCCAGTCAGGCAGAGGTAGAAGACGAAGTCCATCTGACGGTCGCTCATGTAGACTATGATGCATTTGGTTACCGCCATCAGGGCGGCGCGTCAGGGTATCTGTGCGAGCACCTGGAAGAAGGCGCGGAAGTGGAAGTGTATGTAGAGCATAACGATAATTTCCGTTTGCCTGCCAACCCTGAAACACCGGTGATCATGATCGGGCCGGGAACCGGCATCGCACCGTTCCGGGCGTTTATGCAGGAGCGTGAGGCGCAGGAGGCCACGGGGAAAAACTGGCTGTTCTTCGGGAACCCTCACTTCACCCAGGACTTCCTGTATCAGGTAGAGTGGCAAAGCTATGTGAAAAGTGGCCTGCTCAATAATATTACCCTGGCCTTTTCGCGCGATCAGCAGGAAAAAGTTTATGTGCAGCATCGTTTAACCGAGCACGGCAAAGCTGTTTGGGAATGGCTCGAGCAGGGAGCGCACGTTTATGTGTGTGGTGATGCAATGCATATGGCTAAAGACGTGGAAAGTGCGCTGCTACAACTGATTGAAGAGCATGGCAACAAGTCAGCAGAAGACGCCAAAAAATATTTGGTGGACTTACGCAAAGCCAAGCGTTATCAGAAGGATGTCTATTAATGAGTAACGAGAAATCGCCCTTTATTGTAGAAGGAAAGCTATCCGACAATGAACGCATTAAGCGTGAAAGCCGGCATCTGCGTGGCACCATTGGACAGGATCTGAAAGACGATCTGACCGGCGGCTTTAACGGTGACAATTTCCAGCTGATCCGCTTTCATGGGATGTATCAGCAGGATGATCGCGATATTCGGGCTGAGCGTGCCAAACAAAAGCTCGAACCATTACACAATGTTATGCTGCGCGCGCGTCTGCCGGGTGGAGTGATTACACCCGAGCAGTGGCTGGTAATCGATAAGTTTGCAGCAGAGCATTCTCTGTACGGCAGTATCCGCCTGACTACCCGGCAGACGTTTCAGTTTCACGGCGTCTTGAAACCCGACGTCAAACTGATGCATCAGACGTTAAACAAAGCGGGCATTGATTCAATTGCGACGGCCGGGGACGTAAACCGCAATGTACTGTGCACCTCAAATCCGGTGGAGTCTGAACTGCATCGCGAAGCCTGGGAGTGGGCGACGAAAATCAGTGAACACCTGCTTCCCAAAACCCGCGCCTATGCAGAGATTTGGCTGGACGGTGAAAAAGTAGAGAGTACAGAGGATAACGTCGAGCCTATTCTGGGCGATACGTATCTGCCAAGAAAGTTTAAAACCACGGTGGTGATTCCGCCGCAAAACGACGTCGACGTGCATGCCAATGATCTCAATTTTGTGGCTATTGCAGAAGAAGGCAAGTTGATTGGGTTTAACGTGCTGGTAGGCGGTGGCCTGGCGATGACCCATGGGGATACCTCCACCTATCCGCGCAAAGCGTCGGAGTTCGGTTTTATTGCACTAAAAGACACGCTGGCGATTGCGGAAGCTGTTGTGACGACGCAGCGTGACTGGGGCAACCGCGTAAACCGCAAAAATGCCAAAACCAAATACACCCTTGAGCGTGTTGGTGTCGATAACTTTAAAGCCGAAGTTGAAAAGCGTGCAGGTGTCAGCTTTGATGACATTCGTCCTTACACCTTCACCAGCCGGGGTGATCGCTTCGGTTGGGTAGAGGGAATTGACGGTAAGTACCACCTGACACTGTTTATTGAAAACGGGCGTATTCTTGATTATCCGGGTAAGCCGTTGAAGACGGGCTGTGCGGAAATTGCCAAAGTACACCAGGGCGACTTCCGTTTAACCGCCAATCAAAACCTTATTATTGCCGGTGTACCGGCTGATCAAAAAGACACCATTGAAAAGTTGGCGCGTCAGTATGGATTGTTGCCGCCGGCGATTTCTAACCAACGCCTAGACTCAATGGCGTGTGTATCGCTTCCTACCTGTCCTCTGGCAATGGCTGAAGCTGAAAGATACCTGCCTGAGACCGTGACGGAGCTTGAGACGCTGCTTGAGAAACATGGCGTGAAAGATGACAGCATTATTTTTCGGGTCACCGGCTGCCCTAACGGGTGCGGTAGAGCAATGCTGGCGGAAGTCGGGCTGGTTGGCAAAGGGCCGGGAAAATATAACCTGCACCTTGGTGGGAATCGCGAAGGCACGCGTATTCCCAGAATGTACCGTGAAAACATCAGCCATGAAGAAATCATGTCAGTGATGGACGAGCTGATTGCTCAGTGGGCGGAGAAGCGGAAAGCTAATGAAGGTTTTGGCGACTTCCTTATCCGTACCGATGTGATTAAGCCTGTGGTTGATTCGGCAAGAGATTTTTATGACTAGCACAGCGCAAGCTTTGTCGTCGCCTCTGACACTCGATATCAGTGCAGAGACCCTGGACGAAATTAATGCACAGCTGGAAACCATGACTGCAGCCGAGCGCGTCCGCTGGGCACAGAAGTATTTGCCTAAATCACAAATACTTTCGTCGAGCTTTGGTGCGCAGTCAGCGGTCATGCTTCACATGATAAACGAAATACAGCCGGGTATTCCGGTGGTATTAACGGATACGGGGTACCTGTTTCCTGAGACGTACCGGTTCGCTGATGAACTTACCCGAAAACTCAACCTCAACCTGCATGTTTACAGGGCTGAGATGTCTGCAGCCTGGCAGGAGGCAAAGTTTGGCAGGCTATGGGAACAGGGGCTCGATGGTATTGAGAAATACAACCAGATGAACAAAGTCCAGCCAATGCAAAAGGCATTAGCTGAGCTTGAGGCAGGTACGTGGTTTGCCGGGCTGCGTCGCAGTCAGTCGGATAGCCGCGAGCAACTGCCAGTACTGCAAAAAGTCGGTAACCAGTTTAAGGTATACCCCATCATCGACTGGACCAATAAAGATTTGCACTACTACCTCAAAGAGCATGGATTACCGTACCATCCTTTATGGGAGCAGGGCTATGTCTCCATTGGCGACTGGCATACCACGACCTCACTGCATGAGGGAATGGATGAGCAGGATACCCGCTTCTTTGGCCTTAAGCGTGAATGCGGGCTGCACGAATTTGGCGATGGTATATAACCGCGCTTCAGCGCGGTCGCTCATCGCAGCTCACGTTATCTCAAAGACGTTGGACAACGTATTTTTCAGTGCAGCCAGATAAGCAGGATTGTCTTGCTTACTTACCAGCCTGAAGAGCTCAGCACCAACAGCGGTAAATTTGAAATACACAAGCGCAACCCCGGTACGCCGGGTCGTGAGCTTCATATTTTCCGAGCCACAGCGCCAATGGGTCAGATGCCCTTCAGCAAACTCACCGCTTTCAATCTCACTGGCATAAATTAACTTCATGTCCTGAAGAGCCAGCAAATCAGGGTACGACAGCCCAAACGATGAGATATTCAGTTGCTGTGGAATGGGGCGTCGAATAAACGATAAAAGCCCTTTTCGCACCTGATAACCGACAAGTATGCGGGGGACCGTATCGCCGGCGCGACGGCTGGCAATACTTACTGCCCGGCTAAAAATGACGGCATCCCGGTGCGTTAATGACTCAAGTGTAAGTAAGCTGCGTCTTGAGAAGCTTCCGGGGTGGCTTACCTCCACCGCGAAAATCTTTCCCCACAGTTCCTGCATCGCCGGCGAGTAAATATTTTCTGCCAGATTGCAAAAGGTAAAGAACCAGTCAGGATCGACATTGTCCGCCTCTGTGTCACTGACACTGACATTCAACGCTATGGTGAGGATTGCCTGAAGATTATTAATTTTCTGCATTTCCCTAATCTGGCGGCGTCGCTCGAGAATGTGACGTCGTTGAGACGCATCATGAGTCGACATGGTGGTCGTAATACCAACCCGTGCGAAAAGCGAAACCATCCTATCCTGTACTTTCCAGTCAGCCTGGGCGCGTGAGGCGGAAGACGTCAGCGGCGTTGGCTTTTCCCTCACCTCTTCAGGAGAGCTTTTGATATTGTTAATCCTGCTGGTTGTCGGGTCGGGGGAAATCTTCATTCGAAAGCTTATTGTCGAGAGGTTTACGAAACGGACATTAACCTTATTAAGGTCAATCATACTTTTGAAGTAGACTTACGCGATGTACGCTGGTACAACGGATGTCTAACGGAGATAAGACTATTGCACTGTACTAAACACTTTGCAATTCCCCATCGACGCAGACGATGTAACAGGTAGTGAGGGTAAATTGGAGTATGTCGGGGACGGATTACGAAAACGATGAGCTTGTGTTTTTCGATGAAAGTAGTGGCGAACTGGACACGAAGAACTACAAGTCATGGAATATTCTTATTGTCGACGATGATGAGGAAATTCACACTGTCACGCGACTGGCGCTTACCGACCTGGTCATCAATGACCGCAAACTGAATTTTCTGCATGCTTACTCTGGTGGGCAGGCAAAGGAAATCCTGCATGAGTATGGCAACCAGATTGCAATCATCCTGCTGGATGTGGTGATGGAAACTGACGACGCCGGTTTTGACGTCGTGCGCTACATTCGTGAGGACATGCGTTTACTCGAGCCTCGGATCATATTACGAACCGGACAGCCCGGTTACGCGCCCGAAGAAGAAGTCATTAAAAGCTACGATATTAATGACTATAAAACCAAAACCGAATTAACCCGTGGAAGACTGCTCACCACGGTCATTTCTTCAATTCGCTCCTACCAGCAAATTCTAACCATTAACCAGAACCGGTACGGCCTTGAGAAAATCATTGCCTCTTCCGCTAACCTTTTTGAAGAGCACTCGGTGAAAGGTTTCTGTGAAGGTGTCGTGACACAGATAAGTTCACTCATAGGGCTCGATGCCGAGGGCTTGTTATGTGCGAAAGCCGGCTCTGTGCTTGATCGCGATGATGATGGTGTCTATGTTCTTGGGGCCGCTGGTGATTTTGCCCAGTTTATTAACGAACCCATTGAAACGGTCAGAAACAAAGAGATCGTTGAACAGGTGGGACGTTGTCTGCGTCAGAAGCGCCATATCTTTGAAAGCGATTCCTCTGTGTTATATATCAACCGCGCAGGGTTTGAAGCGGCAGTCTATGTCAATATGGTCAAGGACATTGACGAGCTTGATAAGAGCTTGCTGGAAGTGTTTTTGTCGAGCATTTCTGTTGGCTACGAGAACGTTAACTTGTTTCACGAGTTACGCAACGCTGCGTTTCGGGACTGGTTGACCCGACTACCTAACCGTAACGAATTTATTAATATGCTGGATAAGCCGCATATGTATGGGGCGGATAGCGCCAGTGT
>CAZDUT010000131.1:0-8680 GCA_964508695.1 uncultured Alteromonas sp. | reverse complement strand
AGGACACGGAAAAACTAAAGGTCCATGCGCGAACAGAAAATTCGAAATTCAGTATTGCCTACGCATGTTTCATTAACAAAGAAGGCAGTTAAACAGCACTCTTCAATCAACGGCAGAGAAGTCCTGAAGAGACGCCGAGGATTAAAAAGTAGGACTCAACTAAATCGCATTCTTACGACTATCGTTATAAAAAAGGTATTAGATGGTTAAATTTTGCGCAAGTTTTGAGCGGTCGAAAACTATGAATTTTTTGTAAAATAATCAACCACTACTTGCTGAAAATGTATTTCCCCGGTCTGTTACAACTGGGACTCTGGTACAAAAACAGACATGATATTGAGTAAGAAGCGATCCCACCAACTTGTCCTGGGCTCAGTGTCGTAAACCTGAAGTTGACCATCTTCAATGGTATGCCAGGTGACGTCACCGTCTTCTAACCGAATCTGGTAAGCCACTTGTCGGGCATAGTCGTCGAAGGAGCGCGAAAAGGTTTCAGCGGTGCTCGGGTCGGTATATAAAATGCCCATCTCGGTATTCAGCGCGACAGAGCGGGGATCCATATTAAATGAACCGACAAACAGCTTTTGTTTATCCAGTATGAGGTACTTACCATGTAAGCTCAGGCGTGTTGAACCTAGCCACGAAAGGTTTACTTTAGCCTGATCAGATTCACCCGAAGTGGGCTTGAATTCATACAGCTTTACACCCCCCGAAACTAACTTTTCCCGATATTTTTTGTAGCCGCTGTGCACCATGGTTACATCATTTGCAGCCATTGAATTAGTCATAATTTTAACATCAATACCAGCGGCCACTTTGTCGGTTAAGAATTGCGTAAAAGCTTTCCCAGGGACAAAGTACGGTGAGATAAGCAGAATCTCTTCACTGGCTTCAGCCAGTAAATCCTTCAGATGTGGGGCGATATGGGTTTCATCCGTAATATCACCACCATCAATTTTCTCAGGTCTGTCTACGAACAACTTCCAGTCGCCCCAACTAACTTTATGAGAGGCATCGATGCGTCCTACCAGGTCCCATCGCGCCTGCACAGCTTCGGCGTATTTACTTGTCAGTGCTTCCTGAAAGTTCGCCTCTGATCTTTGTTTAAAGGCGGCCAGTGCTTCTTCTTTGTCTGTTGGTGGCTCCACAAGCTGATCGATAGGATAGCTGTACCGGCTTTGCCAGTAACGGTTAAAGGCATTGCGGACACTCAGTGCAACCGGTCCCATTGCCAGTACATCAATATCGGCAAACCGTACGCTCTCGCTGGCATCAAAATACTCGTTCCCTATATTTCTGCCTCCCACCACAGAGAGTGCGCCGTCAGCAGTAATTGATTTGTTATGCATACGACGGTTCAGTCGCTTGCCATCACGAAGAAAACTCGTCCAACGAAAAGTGCGGGTGGGGAATGGGTTAAACAGCCTGACGTCTATGTTGGGGTGTTGTGCCAATATACTTAACGGTTCGTCTTTGCCTGAGGTATCCAAATCATCTAACAGCACACGAACATACACACCGCGTTCGGCAGCCTGTAATAACCGGTTGGCCATTACCCTGCCGACAAGATCGTCGTGCCAGATATAATATTGCACGTCCAGGCTGACTTGAGCTGCGCTAATTAACCGAAGACGCACAGCTAATGCATCGGTGCCTTCGGTTAAAAGCTCAAACCCCGAGTCGCCGCTGTGCTTTTTACCCAGCGTCTCAATGCTTTGATAAAGGGAAGACTCTAAAATGGCGGTTTGCGGTACGGCTGCCGGGATTTCCCGCGATGGCAAAGTGGCACAACCCACTAAAAAAACACCCATAATTTTAAGCCATATGATCCTGATAGTTAGTGCCTTGTAATCCCGTGACTCTTTCACCTGATTTCACCAGAAAGTAGTTGAAGCTATTTTTTGCGCCTATTAATGAGATAGTTGAGTAAGCTCTTATTGTCCACTTTACCGGCAAGTATTCGTATTCGAGGTGCGCTTAATCAGCAAAATTATGAGGGGCATGTGAGTTGATAAAAGCCACGTAATAGGCAATGTTTAAACTACTCAGAAGTACAAATTATAATCGAAAGGTGATTTGGAACGTAATTGCTTAGCAGCAACAAAAGAAACCATCTGAGTGGTTTGAGGCCAGTTGATACTCTGCGGTGTGATGTTATCAGGTCAACGTTTCTTGCTACTTTTAAACACGCGTTAAAGTTGGAGCTCGTTATGAATAATGCCATCCCAGGCTTACTATTGATCCCGCTTTTGATGGCGGGGTGTACCTCTTCCATCGAGCAAAAAGAAAAAATTGCTCGCATGGATAACTGTGAAAAAGTGAATTCACTTATTGATATTGCCGCTGAAGGGTTTTCCGACTTAAAAGGGGTACAGATAAACACAAAGTTTCTCACGTCCTGGCAGGCCAAGGCCCACCTGGTGGGCGACGATTGCCAGGTGGTACAAACCAGCACGGGTCAACACCAATATATATGCAGTGTACAGTTCGCCTCGTTTGATGAGGCAAGTGATACCCATGACGATGCATTGAACCTTGTCCAGGGGTGTCTCAGTGAAAGTTGGAAAGAGTCGACTGAGAAAGCTGAACGCAGACGTACCACTACGCTCACATCAGCCCAGTCTGATGCCCGTGTTCTGCTCACCCTTGGCAAAGGTTATGATAAGAAAAGACCCTGGATAGTGAGTTTCAAAGTGCTGGATATGTAACTGCCTGTCAAAGGCTGCAAACTAACTTATGCAGAAAGCTGGGCCCGGTATTGTCTACCGGGCCTTTTTGTTACGCTTGGTTGAGCGACAACAGGGCGTTAAGCGCTTCGCCCCTTCCTACGCCACCAAAGCATGCTGGCAAACGCTAAAGCGCCAATACCCGCATAAAGGGAAAGGTACCGGTTTGACGCCGTTGACGGTAACTCATCTGAGACCGGCACCATCGTATATTCGGTGACGTCGCCACTACCTTCCTCATCGACATGAACAATCGCCCACCGATCGTGAGGAATATAAACAGAGATGGTCTGGTTAGATGCTAACTCCTCCCATTCAATGGATTCTCCATCGTCGGTGGTTACATTAAAGTTCGGACGTTGTTTAACCCGATGGCGTGGTCCCAGACTACCGTCGTCCATCACTAACTGGACTGTCCGGCGATCCATCCTGTCCATACGCCCAATGCGCGCATACACTTTGGTATACATGTTACCGTCATGCTCAATAACCTCTTGGCATGCCTCCGATAATTCCGGATAGTTTTCCAATATTTCTGCATTGTACTCTATGTCACCACACGCGGTTTGTGCATTGACATTCCAGCTTAACATGCCTAAAAACGCTACCGCTCCTATACTCGTCTTAGTCAATATTCGTTTCATTTTCAGTCTCCTGACTTTGGTTGGTCTAAATATTGAGCGCGAACCACGAAACGCTCAGGTGCACTTCCTACATAGTAAAAGGGGTAACAGGTAACCAGCGTGATGGTTTTTTCGCGGGTGTCGCGCAGCACATCGGTCTGGCTCGGGGAAACAATTTGCAACTTGGTAACCTGAAATTCTTCCGCGCCTTCCAGCGTGTGCAATATAAGACGATCGCCTATTTCGATATCCTTGAGCGGTCTGAACCATGAATCTCGGTGCCCGGCAATACCTACATTGCCTTGTCCCAAAGGATCGGCTGTGTATTCCACCCAGCCAGCCCCGCGGTCGAGGACTTCATCGCTGGTTCCCATATATACCGGTACCTGCAACGCAAACTTTGGAATCGAGATGACGGCGATGGGGTTCTCATCCACAGATAAGCTGGCGAATTTTTTCTTTGCGCTGTCAGACCACAGGCTCTGATCCGGTTGGGGAGGCGGAACCTCACCCTTCAACACCTTTGATGTATCAGTCTGTGTCGATGGTGAATGTTCAGGTATTGCATTATTTAAAGAAGACTGGAGACCGGAAGAATGTAAAAACGTGGACACGGCGTTATCCGCAGCCTGCGCGTTATAAACGGCACTAGTGGTAAAGTGTCCAATTAAAACGACGCCTGTAATTGCCAAAACAATTTCGGTCAGACTACTTAAGCAAAAGCGTTTCATTTGTAAATTACGAGTCCGCGTTGAAAGAGCCTATAAGACAGCAACAACATTTGAAAACTCTTTTGAAAAAGGTTGAATTTCAACCATCTAATTATTGGAGTTTAGGGCATAAATTTAATTTTGATTAATTTTTAATACTAAATTCCTGTAATAAAGCTAAGTATGACTTTCCATCCTTGGAAGCGCTGAGGAGAGCGTGCATAACGCACGTGGCTACCGAACAGTGCTTAAGTGCTGCCGTAGCATCAAGAGCAGAATCTACCTCGCACCAACCCAAATAAACGCCGCGGAGTAAACCTGCCGGTTTTCACACCTCTTACCGCCGAGCGGTGTGTTGACTCGTCGCGTCGCAGGATGCTGAACTGCATGATGCTTACATTACGTACATGTAATGCAGATATCAGGTAATAAGGGAAAGACGGTAGCGGTGAGTAACGACTATTTTCTGTTCTTAAATTTAATGGGTGTGGCATTTTTTGCCGTCTCCGGTGCCCTCATGGGGTATGACAAAGAGGTGGACGGGATAGGCATTATCGTTCTGGCTTCGGTGACCGCCCTCGGTGGCGGGACGCTGCGGGATATTCTGTTAAGCGAACCGATATTCTGGGTGGAGCAAGTGTATTATCTGTACTCCACGTATATCGCTATATTGTTGACGATTCTGTTGATCAGGCATGTATCGAGGCTGTCACAAAATTATCTGCTGTTTTTTGACGCCGTTGGACTCGGCCTGTTCAATATCATCGGAATTGAGAAGTCACTGATCAATGAGACTGGGATGGTCATTGCCATCACCATGGGGGTCACAACCGGTGTGTTTGGCGGTCTGATACGCGATGTGATTTGCAAAGAAATTCCACTGGTGATGCGAGGCGAACTGTATGCCACAGCATGTATCGCCGGCGGGTTGGCTTACGCCGCGTTACTCTACCTTGGTGCCCCTTATATCTGGTGTATTCTTGGTGCGCTTTTTACGACAATGTTTCTCAGGCTGGGGGCCATACATTGGGGCTGGCAGCCCAGGCTATACAAGAAACGCGATTAACGTTCAGCGTTACGTGGATGAATGGGTTCACTACCAAGACGCACGAAATGCTAACCAGCTATTTCATAGCAAATCGGTTTGTAGCTAAAGTTATTGGACTCGCCGGCGGAGCAGGCCGTTAGCCCTACAATTAAATCCATTTTGGCTTCAAATACGGTGTAGTCACCGGCCTTGCTGACGGGGGGGAGCACCGATATCTTGCCTGTTGAAGAAATGGCGACATTCATGAAAATATTAAAGGTCGTATTTATCCGTTCCTCAGGAATGCTGTAGGCGGAAAAAGCGTGACACAGGTTGCCGTGACAGCCCGGGACAGGGGCGTCGTCGGGATAAAAATGGGTGAAGGTGTCTATGCTGCAGGGCGTCAACAAAAAGTCATGGCATTCCACTGTATCTTCTATGATCTCCAGCATCACATTGCTTCGATTGGAATACAGTTTCGCGCCGCTGCCAAAGCGTATGCTCTCGTTATAGTCAAGCGTGCGGCCTGACGACAGGTACTCTCTGGTATCGGCTTGATTAAAACAGTAAATATCTGAAACTTGCTCGCCCTGAGGGTCAATCACTGTTAGCTGCTGGCCGGCTTTTAATGTAAAGGCTGTCGCGCTTCTGGGAGGAATAGTATGCCTCATCCCTTAATCCTTTCGTTTAATTTGAGCACGTATGTCGTGACAACATCCTGAACACTGGCATAAAATGGCAGGAAAATCGATATGAACGATAGACTGCGCGATGGGTGCGTTTGAACCTGTTTTAAAAGTACGTTAAAAATATTTAATCTGTAGTAGAAGTTAGATTTAAAGTTTTATGCAATTTTCAAATGTATCCACCGAAGAGCTTCCCGTCTACGTGATAGAGGAAGAGGCTCGGGAGTTGCCCTGTGATGGTTGTCGCAATGGTGAAGAATTACCTTTTGATTTTACCATGGCATTCCAGCCTCTGGTCGATTTAGCCTTGCAGGACGTCTTTGGTTATGAGGGCCTTGTGCGTGGTTTAGCGGGTGAATCCGCGTATTCTATTATCCGCCAGGTTACCGCCAAAAATGTTTACCGCTTTGACCAAACCTGTCGGGTGAAAGCCATCGCACTGGCTGCTGAGGCAAATCTCAAAAAGCGGCTCAACATTAATTTTATGCCTGGTGCGGTATATAAGCCTGACATTTGCATCCGCACCACACTCCGGGCGGCTGAGAAGTATGGACTGCCTAAAGAGAACATCACGTTTGAGGTTGTCGAAACTGAACACATCACTGACACCTCGCATCTGCAGGATATAATCGATTATTACAAGAAAATGGGGTTTAAAACCGCTATCGATGATTTTGGATCAGGTCATGCAAATCTTGACTGGCTCACGGAGTTAGTCCCGGACAGCATCAAAGTTGATATGAAACTGGTCAGAAGCGTGAACGAAAGCCGTAAAAAGCAGGCCATACTGTCGTCACTGGTAGGGTTATGTAAGGACTTGGAAATCGATATTCTTGCCGAAGGTATTGAAACCAAAGCAGAGCGTGACACGCTGGCAGAACTGGGTATTTTAAAGCAGCAGGGGTATTTTTATTCCCGACCGGAATTTGAAAAGTTCGTGGACGTCGACAAAGAAAAATTCAGGTAAGTCTTGCCATACAATCCCTTATTATGGCGCAGTTTTCATGCGGGCTGCGTCCTGTGGTAAAATCCCACCGTAGCCGGATGTGCACATCGTATCGCTCAGTCTGGTTTCCCTGTGCTACGCGGTCAGTATCTTGCCTTAAGCCCTGCCCGTGAGTTCCACCCGTAACGAAGAGAAATGTAAGTGCCTGACTGCAAAGATATTACGGCAAGCTCGCCGCAACACGTTATTGACCGAAAGTTTTCCGTCGCGCCAATGCTGGATTGGACGGACAGCCACTGTCGTTACTTTATGCGGCTGATGTCTAAGCGGGCACTGCTGTACACCGAAATGGTCACCACAGGTGCACTTATCTTTGGTAAAGGTGATTATCTGGCCTTTAATGATGAAGAGCACCCTGTTGCACTGCAGCTGGGCGGAAGTGATCCGGCGGATATGGCGCGTTGCGCGGAAATGGCGCAGGAGCGCGGGTACGATGAGGTGAACATCAATGTGGGGTGTCCCTCTGATCGCGTAAAAAATGGTAGTTTCGGTGCATGCCTGATGGCGCAGCCCGCAACGGTTGCTGCGTGCGTTAAAGCAATGCAGTCGGCGGTGGATATTCCGGTGACGGTTAAGTGCAGGATTGGTATTGATGAGATGGACGAATACGAGGACTTTGCCCGATTCGTTGATGTGGTGGCGGAAAATGGTTGCGACACCTTTATTATCCACGCCAGAAAAGCTTGGCTGCAGGGGTTAAGTCCCAAAGAAAATCGTGAGATCCCACCTTTGAATTATCCGCGTGTTCATGCGCTCAAAAAGGCACACCCGGGTCTGTCAATCAGCATTAACGGGGGAATTAAATCCCTTGATGATGTGAAAACTCAGTTACAGCATGTGGATGGCGTCATGGTAGGCCGCGAAGCCTACGCAAACCCATACCTGTTATCGCGCGTTGACAGTGAGTTATTTGGTGATACCGATACGCCACTCTCCCGGCGCGAGATTGTACTGGCCATGAATGACTATGTTAGCAGGCAGGATACGCCTTACTTTAAACCCTGGCACGTTGCGCGACATATGCTTGGGCTGTTTCAGGGACAGGCCGGGGGCCGCGTCTGGCGTCGTTATCTTAGCCAGAATGGTACCGGGAAATCGCCTGATCCTAATTTGCTTCTTAATGCGCTGGACGCTGTTGAAACCGCGCAGAAGAACGTTACGGCGTTTCAGGCCTCTAAAGTTGGTTAATTCTGCTAAAAAATTGGCGAATTAGACTAAAGATTGAATGGAATGGTAGATGGGCTTTTTGGTCTGGTCTTTGCAGTCTGGTAATAAACATTTTAAATCAATACCTTGCGAAAATTTTTGAGGTTGGCACAGCTCTCGCAAAATACCTGATGTTCTGACTACATGGTGTGGTCACCAAGACATCGAGGGTACTTACATGAAAACGTCATCACTTATCATCGCCGCAGCTATCACGGCCGGTTCATTCAGCGCAAGTGCGCAGGCACAGGACTCGCGGTTAGAAAACTTTGTTGGAAGTCTGGTCGAGCAGGCAGTCGCGATCACCACCAGTGAGTTAGGTAACAGTGCCAGACAACTGGTCGCCAATGCATCACATATGTTTGAGCTGGATGCCAGCACGGTTAACACGCGTGTGAGCGTTACTGACTTAGTCGCTGAGCAGCCTAAAAAGGCTGACGAGCAGGATACGGGCGAGTAACAGGTTATGGCTGCGCCTTTAAGCCTGCTACTCATATTACTGATACCGGTCATTTCATTTGTTGTTGGTGGCCTGTTGTTTACGGCAAGCCCGGTACAAAGCCTGTTAAATAAGCCACCGCCGAAATCTTCAAATTTGAGCCATTCTTCTCTCTGAGCAGATAAATCG
The DNA here is from genome assembly GCA_964508695.1 of uncultured Alteromonas sp. Classification (GTDB taxonomy): domain Bacteria; phylum Pseudomonadota; class Gammaproteobacteria; order Enterobacterales; family Alteromonadaceae; genus Alteromonas. Next base: position 68 of record CAZDUT010000131.1, on the reverse strand, counting down.
TTTTCCCGATTTATCTGCTTTTTTATTGCATCTCTTCTGTGCTCTCTATTTTCAGCGTTATCTCAAAC
>CAZDUT010000130.1:0-8684 GCA_964508695.1 uncultured Alteromonas sp. | reverse complement strand
GTAAATTAAATGTCTGTAAGACGCATGTAGCTCATGATTTCGCGGCTAAACTCTTGCAAAGTAGCGGCTTTTGTTGTTCTCAGTTGTACAGAGGATACTGGGTGAAAACGCTTTCTGACCAAATTACGCAAACCAGAGTTATTGTTGTTTTAGCGGTTATCTGGCTGTTTGCATTGCTTAGCCAGCAGAATATTGGTGCACTGCTTGCCGACTACGGGCTTTTTTCCTTTCTGGGAATACTTGGCGCCATTTTCGCCAATGCCACTGGCGCAGGTGGTGGAGTGGTATTTGTTCCGTTCTTTAATTACCTGAACTTCGATCCTGAAGCCATCATCGCCACAAGTTTTGCTATTCAGTGTTGCGGTATGACAGCCGGCGCCATAACCTGGTTGCGCCACTCTCGTCAGTATCATGCCAGTGACGAACAGTGGAAAGTGTTGAGTAAAGGACTGCTGCTGACAGCGCCACCGGCTGTTGTTGGCATATGGCTGGCCCAGTATGGCGTATCCGTTGTGCCTGCGCTCGCAGTATTGCAGGGTAACCTTGAATACCTGCACCTTGGTTTCGGCATTTTTTCTATATTTCTGGCGCTGGCTATTTATGCCTCAGTGCTGCTAATTAACCGTCAGGCAGCGCGCGTGATATTTATCAGGGCCGACACTGTGTTGCTGCCGGTGGTGGGGCTACTTGGCGGCGTCATCACAGCATGGCTGTCCGTTGGCGTCGGCGAGCTGGTGGCAGTCTACCTGATTATGCGCGGTTTTAATGTGACGATGAGCATCGCTTTGGCCGTGATTTTGTCGGCGATTTCAGTTTGGTCGGCGATCAGCTATCACCTGATGGTCTCTCAGGCGATCGTTTGGCAGGTGGTTCTGTTTGCAGGAGCCGGTGCCGTACTGGGGGGGATAATCGCCCGCTACGTAGTGCTGGCATTTTCTCCCCGACATCTAAAACTATTTTTCGGTACCTGGGTGTTGCTATTAGGTGTAACCGGGCTGCCGGTATTTTAATTTTGTAAGGCAATGAACAACCAGCGGGCTCGCGCAGTAAAAACAGTGAGTCACGACACTGGGGAGCGCGGATGCCACACGCCTATATGCCGCAAAATATTTATAAACTGAATCAGCCCGACTGGTCGAAAGATGCGGTTATATATCAGGTCAATACCCGACAATTCTCTGAGTCTGGCAATTTTAACGGCGTCATGCAGAAGCTTGACCATATCCAGGCGATGGGCGCATCGATTATCTGGCTGATGCCCATCCACCCAATCGGCAAGACAAACCGAAAAGGGCATTTGGGGAGTCCTTATGCGGTTCAGGACTACCGCGCCATCAACCCGGAATTTGGTGACGAGACCAGTCTTAAGGCGCTCATTGACGCCGTTCATCAGCGTAGCATGAAAATCATCCTCGACTGGGTTCCTAACCATAGTGCCTGGGACAACCCGCTGGTGGACTCCCATCCCGAATGGTACGCCAGAGATTATAAGGGTGACTTTCGGCCTTCTCCCTGGTGGGATTGGAGCGATATCATTGAATTTGACTACAGCAATCCGGAGTTGCGGGCGTACATGATCGACGCAATGCAATACTGGATTGACACGTTTGATATTGACGGTTTTCGCTGTGATGTTGCCGGATATGTACCGAATGATTTTTGGCAGCAGGCAAGACGCGCGCTAGACGCCCAAAAAGACGTGTTCTTGCTGGCTGAGTGGGAAAACCGTGATCTTCATGAGCACGCATTCAACATGACATATGCCTGGAGCTGGAATGAAACCCTGCACGATATCGCTCAGGGGAAGGCGCCGGTCGACCGGTTGAGAAAATATTACTCCTGGAATGAGCGAGCCTGGCCCGCTCAGGCTTACCGCATGACGTTCGTGAGTAATCATGACAAAAATGCGTGGGACGGCACGCAGCATGAACAATTCGGCGGATGCCTCGAAGCCGCAATAGTGCTTTCGGTTCTCGGGGAGGGGATGCCGCTTATTCATAATGGTCAGGAAGCCGGCGAGTCCAAGCGCCTGGCCTTTTTTGAGCGTGATCCGATAAAATGGCAACCACATCCCATTGGCGAACTGTATCAGCATCTTATTACACTAAAAAAGCGGGTGTCGGCGCTCTGGAATGGGTCATTCGGCGCACGAATGATTCAGGTACCTAACTCCAAGATGGATCAGGTGTTCAGTTTTGTGCGTGAGCAAGATGGCCAGAAAGTGTTTGTGATCTTAAACTTGTCGGCGTCCCCGGTGTCTGTCACTTTTACCGAACAGCTTTTCACCGGGTGGTATTCAGACAGCTACCAGCAACGAAGCCGGGAATTTCGCCACGACAGTGTTGTGGATTTATCCGCCTGGCAATATCAGGTATGGGTGAGCGGCGCAGACAAAATGACGATCGGCTAATCTCTGACCGCTTAAATGACGAATATCACCGCATAGCCGATTTTTTTGGCATAATGCCTTTTTTTCCATTCAGATGTTGCTATGCCCTCACTAAGTTCCGTATTCAGCGCCGACGGTTTATTGGCTGAACAAATTAGCGGTTTTGTGCCTCGGGACGCACAAACCGAAATGGCCAAAGCTGTTCAGAATGCGCTTGAAAACAACCATAGCCTGATTGTTGAAGCGGGCACCGGCACCGGCAAGACCTTTGCGTATCTGGCTCCTGCCCTGCTGGGAGATGGGAAGGCAATCATCTCAACCGGAACAAAAAATTTGCAGGAGCAGCTGTATCACCGTGATCTGCCTATTGTAAAAAAAGCTCTCGGCAGCCGGCGTAAAACGGCGTTGTTAAAAGGTCGGGCAAATTATCTGTGTCTGCACCGGCTGGCGCAACACGGCGGCAACTCTACGTTGGTAGATAAAGATATGCTTGATCAGTTATCTACCGTTAAACAATGGTCAACGACAACCAAGACGGGTGACATGGGAGAGCTAAAGTCGCTGCCCGAAGATGCGCGGGTGCTTCCCATGGTGACATCCACCGTCGATAATTGCCTTGGCCGTGACTGCCCGGACTATGAAGATTGTTATCTGGTCAAAGCGCGTCGCAAGGCATTGGATGCTGACGTTATTGTGGTTAACCATCATTTGTTTTTTGCCGATATGGCACTTAAAGACACCGGTTTTGGTGAACTGATCCCAGAAGCTGACAGCATAATATTTGACGAAGCACACCAGATTCCGGATATTGCCAGTGATTACTTCGGCGAGGCGTTATCAACCCGCCAACTCCAGGACCTGGCAAAAGACATCACACTGCTATACCGCACCGTGCTCAAAGACGCAGCCCAGCTTGATACAGCCGCAGAGAAATGCCGGTTAATTGCCGCCGATTTGCGTTTATTGTTTCCTGACACGCCGCAACGTGGCAACTGGGCACAGGCTCTTGAGCGCGACGAGGTGCGCCATGAAGCCGGAAAACTGGCAGAAGCGTTAGGCATATTGCATGATGTTTGCCGGCTGCATATTGGCCGGGACAAGGATCTCGATAATTTGTACGAGCGGATTGTCAGTACCCGTGAGCAACTTGATGCCTTGTGTAATACTCAGCAGGATGGCGTTAGTCTTTGGTACGAAACCACCCCGCGCCACCTGATCATGCACCTTACACCGCTGTCGATTGCGGCCAAATTTCGGCGGTTTCTGAATGCCGTCCCGCGCGGCTGGGTATTTACATCAGCAACCTTAATGGTGAACGGCGGGTTTGAGCATTTTCAGCGCCGCATGGGGCTGGAAGAGGCAAATACCCTGGGCCTGGATAGCCCGTTCGACTATCAGAACCAGGCTATGTTGTGTGTTCCCCGGTATTTGCCCGAACCTAATAGTCCGGCTATGCGCGATGTTTTGTTGGAGACCGCTAAACGTATAATCAAGGCCAGCAGGGGACGATGTTTTTTGTTGTTTACCAGTCACGCCATGTTGCGCCTTATTGCGTCGCAGTTAGAAAATCACGTCGACAACCCGTTGCTGGTGCAGGGCACCACAACGAAACAGGCGCTGCTCGATGCCTACCTGGCTGACGAAAAGGCGGTGTTACTTGGAACCGGCGCATTTTGGGAGGGGGTTGATGTTCGCGGCAACGATCTGGTGTGCGTCATGATTGATAAGTTGCCATTTGCGTCACCAGACGACCCGCTATTACAGGCGCGCATTGAAGACGTTAAGAAGAAGGGGGCGAACCCGTTTGCGTCAATTCAAATCCCGCAGGCAGTCATAACGCTCAAACAGGGCGCCGGGCGCTTAATTCGCGATCCCAGTGATAAAGGTGTACTGGTGATTTGTGATAATCGCCTGGTAACGCGGCATTATGCTAAAACCTTTGTCGCCAGTCTGCCGGACATGCGCCGGACCAGAAGCCTTGAAACCGTCGAAAATTTTTTATCCAGCATTGATGACAGGAAATAGTTAGCATGAATATCCTTGCTTTAGATACGGCTACCGAAGCCTGTTCGGTGGCGTTAGACACCGGTGAACAGCGCTTTTCACGGTTTGAGGTTTGTCCTCAGCAACACAGCCAGAAATTATTACCGATGGTCGATGAGGTGTTGCATGAGGCAGGCACCGTGCTTGCCAACGTCGATCTTCTTGCTTACGGGCGGGGACCTGGCAGTTTCACCGGGGTGCGAATTGCCACGGGAATGATCCAGGGACTGGCGCTGGGCTCCGGTCTTTCGGTAGCAGGCATAAGTACGTTACAGGCCATGGCACAGCAAGCCATAGAAGATCATGGCAGTAAACGGGTCGCCGCAGCCATCGACGCCAGGATGAGTGAGGTCTATTTCGCATTATTCGACAATATTGATGGCATCGCGACACTCATTGGTGAGGAACAGGTCTGTGCCCCCCGCGACGCGGCGGAGCTGCTGCAGGACAGGTCCGAATTTACCTGTGTAGGCACCGGCTGGGAGGCCTATACAGAACTGTCCACATTCATAAGTGATTCACCGGTCAGTGTGCGCTATCCCAACGCATCCGCTATGCTTACGCTGGCTAAAAAGGCCAAAGAGAATGGCGAGATAACGGATGTCATGGGCGTGTCTCCGGTTTATTTGCGGGACAAAGTTACCTGGAAAAAGTTACCTGGCAGGGAGTAGAATGGAACGTTATTTGCTGTCAGTTACTGTTTCGCCACATGGCATGCAGTAATATAGGCAATCTTGAACCACAGAATGGTTCCAACATAAAGCTGAAATCATGCAAGTAAATACGTCGCTGATAACCGTCGGTGCAGATGGTTCAACACGAAAAATAAAGCCGGTTAATGACCAGCAACAGCGGGGCGCTGAAAAGCAGCCAGCGCCGCTGCGGCCTGATCTCGTCAGAGCCCCTCAAAATGCTGAGGATCTGCAACAGGCCAGCGAGTATCAGCAATTTATCAGAGAAGCCTCGGATAGCCGTAATCAGCAGGCAATATCTACCTACTCCAGTCTGGAAAAGCAACACCAGCGTGAACATATTCAAACGCTTTTTGGTGTCGATACATACGCGTAAAATGCGTCCCCGATAACGGCTTCAGAACTTTTTGTGTGAAGTGGCTGAGTTCAGGTTCTGTTCATGCAACAATGAGATACTACACTGTGAATCATGTTCTAAAGGTCAGGTAAGACAATGTTAGTCAGAGCACTTTTAATCGTTGCAATTGCCACGTTATCCGGTTGTGCAATCGTTCCGGACAGTCTTGAAGTCGCCGATGGTACCGAATTGGTAAGCTATTCGCGCGCGGTGACGACCGGCAGTGAAGCTGAAGGCAAAATGGCTCGCTGGGGAGGGATTATAGCGGGCGTTGAAAATAAGCCTGAGGCCACCTGGATTGAAATTGTTCACTTTCCGCTGAATCATTACGGCAAACCGTTGCGCTCGGAAGAAACGGTGGGACGCTTTAAAGTAAGAATTGAAGGATTTGTCGATCCTATTACCTTTGAAAAAGGTCGCCTGGTGACTTTTTTAGGCAGTATTGAGGGGCAAACGGCAGGCATGGTGGGCGAGCAGCCGTACATGTACCCGACCATTGCGGGCATTGATTACCATATGTGGCGTAAGGAAGCCGTCTATGATGTGTCGACGCTGTATTTCAACTATTCCACGGGCTGGTATTCGCCGTTCTACTCGCCTTTTTACAGACCGTACTGGGGCGGCTATCACAGTTCCAGAGTAAGAGTGATAGAAAGAAGCAGTGGTATTCCAGCGAACAACTATCGTAGGAAGCCGACAAGACAGTCAATCAATAACACCCAACGATTGCAGCGCAAGCCCGCTGTTGTTCGGCCACAGCAGCGCAATGGCAATCAAATACATAAACACGAAAGGTAGCGGCAAAATTTACCCACAAAGCGGCATGATCATGCCGCTTTTTTTTATCTGACGGAAACCACTTGCCGCTTTAGCCCCGTAAGAGCTACAAATTAATAACCGACAGCGGTTCATTTTAAGGATATAGCAATATGCAGGAAACCGAGTTTCAGCTAGGCCAGCAGGTGCTTGCGGGACTGGATAATCAGGGCCCCGGGCCTGTCGTCATCGGCCTTCACGGCTTTTTGGATAACGCCAGTAGCCTGGAACCTCTCGCGCCCCACCTGCAGCAAACACGGTTTATTGCGCTTGATTTACCCGGCCACGGGAAGTCATCGCATCGGCCTCATGGCGCCCAGTATAATCAGGCCGACTACCTTCAGGATATATTTGCCCTCATCCAGCAGCAAGAATGGCAACAGGTCATTTTACTGGGACACTCACTCGGTGGGATCCTGTGTAGCTTGTTTGCGGGACTCTTTCCCGAGAAAGTGATGGGAGTCATCAGTCTTGATGCCTGTGGGCCGTTAACCGCGTCCGCGGATTCAACCCGCGAACAAATGCGAGACTCGATTCTGAATCGTCATGAAAAACGCCGAAACCGGCTACGCAGTGTTGAGCTGGAGAGGGCTGTTGCGGCCCGATGCGCGGTAGCTGATATTGGTGAGGAGCAGGCCAGAGTAATACTGTCCCGTAACCTGACGCAGGATGCCAGTGGGCATTGCTTCTGGGCAAGTGATCCGCGTGTAAGGACCCGTTCCACATTGCGCCTGACTGAAGCTCAGGCGCAGAATATTATGCAGGGGATCACCTGTCCGATGCTGTTTACTGCTGCTGATAATAGCTTTAAGGATACTGAGGCTGTGTACAGACAGCGATCACACTGGTTTAAACGTGCACGTTGTGAACGAATTTCAGGCGGTCATCACGCGCACATGGAAAATCCGGACGAAACAGGTCCCCTGATTCGTCAGTTTGTTGAACAATTGTAAACTGTGACGTTTATTTTTTGTGGCTCATCCTATACTATTCGCAAGATATCAGACCAGTTGCCTGGCATCTGTCGTGCTATGAAGACAGAGCCGCAAGATAATAATAAGTGAAGGAGGTTTTGGTGGAAAAAACCTGGCTTGAGCATTACGACCCGCGTGTGCCTGCAGAAATAGACCCTGACAGCTACTCATCCGTCAATGATATTTTTGAACAGTCCGTGAAGAAATTTGCCGATAAAACGGCGTATATCAACATGGGCCAGACAATGACATTTGCGGAGTTAGATTCCCAGTCGGCGCAGTTCGCGGCCTATTTGCAAAACAGTGGCCTTGAGCGCGGCGATGCCGTTGCGATCATGATGCCTAACCTGCTTCAGTATCCGGTCGCCATGTTCGGCATTCTGCGGGCAGGCATGGTCGTGGTGAATGTTAATCCGCTTTATACCGCCCGTGAACTAAAACACCAGCTTAATGACTCTAATGCTAAAGCCATTGTCATCGTCGAAAACTTTGCCTGTACATTGGAAAAAGTGATCAACGACACTAAGGTGAACCAGGTATTTCTGACTGCACTGGGCGATATGTTGCCGGCGCCGAAACGCTGGGTCGTTAATCTGGCGGTAAAATATGTGAAAAAAATGGTGCCTTCCTTTTCACTGGATAACACCACCTCGTTTACCAAAGCAGTCAGCCAGGGCGCATCAAAACAATACACGCGACCTGATATCAGCGGCGATGATCTGGCCTTTTTACAGTATACCGGCGGAACCACCGGGGTCTCCAAAGGGGCAATGCTTACGCACCGCAATATGATCGCCAATCTTGAGCAGGTTTCCAGTATTCTGGAGACGGTGATTGAGCCAGACAAAGACCTGGTCGTCACGGCGTTACCGCTCTACCATATCTTTGCATTGCTGGCGAACTGCCTGTTGTTTGTGAAGCAGGGCTGTCCCAACTTGCTTATTACCAACCCCAGAGACATGCCGGGTTTTGTAAAGGAGTTGAGCAAATATCCCTTCACCATTTTGCCGGGCGTGAACACGCTGTTTAACGGATTGCTTAACACGCCAGGATTCAGTGAACTGGATTTCTCCAACTTCAAATTCGGTCTGGGGGGCGGCATGGCTGTTCAGCGGCCAGTGGCAGAAAAGTGGCAGAAGGTTACCGGTACGGTGTTGCTTGAAGGCTATGGGCTGACAGAATGTTCACCGGTTGTTACCGTGAATCCGCCGCAGCTGGAAGCCTACAAAGGCGCAATAGGTATGCCGGTACCCTCGACAGATATTAAATTACTGGACGAGGAAGGTAATGAAGTGCCGTTAGGCGAGCCTGGTGAAATGTGGGTGAAAGGGCCACAGGTCATGAATCCTTCAGTCCGTCGACGCCCAATGCCA
>CAZDUT010000129.1:3250-8697 GCA_964508695.1 uncultured Alteromonas sp. | reverse complement strand
GGCTCAGCAATGAGCCATTCCCCTAGGCCCGGAACTTCTGTTCTGGGCATTTTTTATTTAAGCCATTGATTTTAAATAAAAGCAGACGGGTCTGACTGTGTGTTTAGCCCCGTCGCAAAGCGCCTGGCATTTTCAACATAATGGTCTGCTGAGCCATCTAGCTTAGCTTTGACAGATGAGTCCAGTGTTTTTACTACTTTACCCGGCGAGCCCATGACCACTGAAAAGTCGGGGATTTCGGTATTTTCGGTGATCAGTGCATTGGCACCTATCACACAGTATTTTCCAATTTTAGCGCCATTTAAAATCACAGCATTAATACCTATCAGTGCAAAGTCACCCACCTCACAGCCGTGCAGCATGGCTTTGTGGCCAACCGTGACACCTTCACCGACAGTTAATGGCACGCCAGCATCGGTATGCAGTACCGCACCGTCCTGAATATTTGAGCGCGCCCCCACGCTGATACTGTCCTGATCTCCTCGAATAACGGCGTTAAACCACACACTGGCACTGTCACTGAGTGTCACATTTCCAATGACATGGGCTCCGGGCGCAATATACACCCCCTTTCCCAGTGACGGAGTTTTGTCGTCCAGGCTATAAATCATGATGACTCCTTAGGCAGTTGACGCATAAGGCCTTCCTGCATTGTTGATGCAACCAGCTCGCCCTGCTGATTAAATATCTGCCCTCTCACAATGCCTCTGGCATTACCACTGGAAGGGCTTTCCATGGCATAAAGCAGCCACTCGTTAAACTGTACCGGACGATGAAACCACATGGCATGATCGATAGTGGCGATACGCAGACTCTTGTCGGTAACAGAAATTCCATGGGGCTGTAAGGATGTGCTTAAAAAATGATAGTCTGACGCATAAGCTAACGCGGCCTGGTGCAAATGCGGCACGTCTGCCATGGGATCCCGGGAGCGCATCCAGATGTGCCTGACCGGCGGCCGTTTGCTGGCCTGATAGCTGTTAGCGGCATTGATGGTACGAATATCCACCGGGCGGTGATAGGACAGTGCTTCTCGCATCGGCTTGGCAATTTTGTGGTAATTGTCTTCATAAAACGTAATATCAGACTCAACCTCTTCAGGTGGAATGACATCAGGCATTTCTGCATGCTGATGCTCCATACCCTCCTCAGGGTGCTGAAATGATGCCGTCATGTAAAAAATATTCCGGCCATCCTGAATAGCTTTAACCCGTCGCGCGGAAAAACTTCTGCCATCCCGCACTATCTCAACATCGTAAACTACCGGTTTTTTGGCATCACCGGGCAGCAGGAAATAGGTGTGAAATGAGTGCGCAATTCGCCCAGGCTCTACCGTCTGGTAGGCCGCTGAGAGTGCCTGCCCAAGAACCTGGCCGCCAAACAGGGCGCGGAAGCCTAAATCCCAGCTTTGCCCACGAAACAGTCCGGTTTCAATGGTCTCTAATTCAAATAACGAAGCAAGCTGTACGTCTGACATGATTTACGGTGTCTCCTGTGACTGTTCAGGGCGTGTTGCCCTCGGATTACGCGGATAATACTTTTCCGGTAGCTGTGCGCAATGCGAAAAATAGCGGGTATCCTTATAGGGTAACTTCATAAACCCTGAAATTCCCACCCCGTCGATGTTTGGGACATTCGCCACGAGCGCATTAAGTAACTGCGAAAATCGTGACGCCTGGCTATGATCCAGCAGCATATAATAACTGTGAATTTTGAGGTGCGTAGGTAGCGCCTCAAAGATGATGCAGCCGGTATGGTGAATGGTATTCAGTTCTTGCAAAATCGTCATAATGGCGTCGGGGAGTTTGAGTAGCTCGTCGGGATCATCGCCATCCTCGAAATAAGAATGGGTCCGGCTATCATCGACCGGTACTGAGGTAACCGACTGTTCAAATGGGATCTGGCAGTGGGCGTCGGGAATAAACGGTAAAGATTCCTCATCACGCTCAATGTGAATAGTATCTTTTGCGTTGAACATACAACACTTAAATATACCTGTACGGTGGATCGCCCGGGCAAGCGCGATCACCGTATTTACCGCCATGTCGAATGCCGGACGTAGCGCTTCATCGTAAAGGTTCAGGCTTGAGTCAACATAAATCCCGTCAGCGGCCCAGCGTATTGCCATGCCGCCCACCACCGGGTAGCGTCCAAGCCGGCTGACAGCGGCAATAAAACCTTTTTCGGTTTCTCCCATACCCTGCAAATAATTTTTGTAATAGCGGTCAAATTGCGCATCATCGACATATTTAAGCTCAGCCTGGGCGTCATCGGATTCCTGGCGTAAAAACGATTTACGCGAGCTATAAACCACAGTTTCAATTTCTTTATCCCCACGGGCAACCCATGTGGGGATCGCCGGCTGGTAAGCTGGCGGTGAGTCAGGGGCAAACACCAATTGTTTTAAGACATGCAGATGTCGGATAAAGTAATCGCCGCCCTGACGTCGCTTTGCCGGATCATCACTTAGCATATAATCAAGCGCCTGCGCCAGAATTTTGGGCAAGCCTAATGACAAAGGCGTAATGACCTTGCGGCCATACCGGCTTGACTGACCGGAAGCCAGCGCATAAAGCGTACTGGCCAGGCCCTGTTCGTCAAAACGCGGAGAGGAAAGCGCGCCGTTGAGCTGCTCGTCACCAATAAAATAAACATCGCCAAGCCGGGCATTGGTTTGATGTAATTCGCCAGACATCAAATCCATCACGTTATTACCGACATAATGACCATCCTCATCCGTCTGGGCAAAGACGGATGAACCCCAGTCGATCAGACGGACAGTTTCGCTCGTAGCATCCCAGACCAGGTTTGATGGCTTAATATCGCCATGCACCAGTGGCTTGCGCTCACCTTTTTCCTGATACTCACGAAAGTAGCGCAATACTTCGCCAACCTGAACTGCAATACTCACAACAATACGCGGCGACAAAGGTCCTGAGGCCAGACTGACCTTTTCCAGATCCTCGCCCATGGCTCGCTCCATCACCAATATAGCCTGGCGGCCTATTTGCTGAAACTCAACCAATGCGGGCACCAGAGGATGTCTGACATGGCCCAGCATGAAAGCTTCTTCTTCCAGTCGATCCTGGATGTGCTGGGGTAAATTAATCCGTGAAAACTTAAAGACGCGACTTTTACCGTTCGGTGCGTTGCCGGCGAATGCAAAGCCAAATGCTCCTTTACCGAGCAACTCAATATCACTGTAACCAAGCCAGGTGAGCTGCTCTGTACAGAGTCTGACCCAGTCTTTTAATTTCTTTGCATCAGCATGCGAAAGCAGGTAAATAGACTGCTCTTCCGGGATATAAAAATGTTTGAGGCCTTTGGCATCATTCATATCAGTCAGCGCGTTTGAGCCAGTGACAGGTAAAAGTCGCCCCGGCAGGCATGTGGGGCATCACACTGTTCATCGCCGCGGACACACGCTGGTCACTTTGCCAGGGAGGGTTAAGCATCAACACGCCGGTACCATACATGCCCGCATCGGCACTGTCTGGCGCGATACATAGCTCGGCATAAAACGCACTGTCTGCCAGTTCTGCCAGCTTACGCACCATCTTCTCACTGGCACCAGACTTGTCCCCGGCACGTTTCGACAGTTTTGGAAACCACACCACAATTTGTGCCTGTCGCCAGCGTTTGTATACTTTCTCTACCGTTTCGATTACCTCACTGTACTCCTGTTTACGCTCATAAGGTGGATCAATAAGCACTGCGCCGCGTTTATTGGCCGGTGGCGTTAAGGCAAGCAATCCCTCAAAACCGTCACGCTGGTGAGGGTGCGCGTGGCAAAAGGCAGACACATGCTTTTTAAGCAGATCATATTCATTGGGGTGCAATTCAAATAGCTGCACGCTCTCCTCACGCTCAAGTGCCTCAAGGGCAATGAGTGGGGAGCCCGGATAGATATTGAGAGACAGGTAGGGCTGGCATAACGTCAGGTAGCGCCTGGCCAACGGATCAGACAATTGTGCAGCGCCCAACGCACCGATGCCGGTGTCAAATTCGCGGTTTTTTAATGCCGCTTCATCGGTGAGCGAATACTGCCCGGCACCACTGTGGGTGTCATACAGCGTAAAGGGTTTGTTTTTCTTACCGAGGTAATCAATAGTGTCCAGCCAGCACAGATGTTTCAGTACATCCGCAAAATTACCAGCATGAAATACATGTTTATAACTAAGCAACGCAGACTCTGTCTCATGGGAATGTTTAGGGCCTAATAGTACTTAGCCGAAGGGCGCGTGACAAACAGTTTACTGGATGCCACGCATTGGATGCCGCGCACCGGATGCCATGCATCACGCACAGCATCCGGTATACGCTAACGCAGGTGCATCAACATCTGAGACGGAGATTGCAGATAGCTCATCCACAGGTTGTTGAATTTCACCATGGTGGCGCCGTCGATGATGCGGTGATCACCCGACCAGTTGACCGTCATAATATGCTGGCCGGTGACCTGACCATCTGCGGCAAAGCGCGGCAGACGCTGGGTCTTGCCCAGAGCAACAATTGCGGCCTCAGGCTTGTTAATCACCGGTGTGGCAGTGGTACCACCAAGTGCGCCAATATTCGAAATACTGATGGTTCCGCCTTTGAGATCGTCTCCCCCCAGCTTGCCTTCGCGAGCTGCATTGATCATAGTGTCCATTTCCTGGGCTATTTCGAACAGGCTCTTATCCTGCACCTGCTTGATATTAGGAACCAGTAATCCGATTTTCGAGTCTACCGCAAAGCCGATATTGTGATCGTCAAAATAGGTTAACTCGTCGCCTGCGTCATTCAGCTGGCTGTTAATCACAGGGAAGTCATTCAGTGCCAACGACAATGCCTTGACGAAAAACGGCATAAAGCTCAGCTTTACATCTTTTTCGGCAAACACCGGTTTAAGCTCACTACGCAGCGCCATCAGCGCGTCCATTTGCAATTCGTCACTCACCGTGAAATGAGGAATGGTTTGCACTGACGCAGACATCTGCTTAGCCATAGCGGCCTGGATGCCACGCACTTTTTCGGTGCGCGTCCCCCCTGAAGACCGTTTCGGTATCGTCGTGTCCTGACTTGCCGTGCGAGTTGGTGGCTGCTGTCGGCTGTCCTGATTAGCAACGTCCTGTTTGAGGATACGGCCTTTTTTACCACTGCCCTCAACCTTGGTCAGGTCAATGTCTTTTTCCCGCGCCACGCGACGAACTGCCGGACTTGCCAGCACCCGGCCAGGAATGGCAATTGGCGGCTCGTAGGCGCCGTCCTGGAACTTGTCGTCTGATTGCTTCACCGGAGTTGACTGCGCGGCGCCAGAAGGCGAAGACGCAGATTGTGCCATCGACGTTTCCTGTGCCTGAGAGTCTGAGGCACCTGTGCCCTCACCCATCAATGCAAATAACGGCTCGTGAACACGTGCAATGTCACCTTCCTGATGGTAAAGCTTGTGGACCGTGCCGGCATGC
>CAZDUT010000129.1:0-3240 GCA_964508695.1 uncultured Alteromonas sp. | reverse complement strand
GGGGATCTCAACCACAGCCTTATCGGTCATCACTTCAACAACCGGTTGGTCCTCTGCGATTTCGTCGCCCTCACTGACGTGCCACTTAACGATTTCACATTCAACAATGCCTTCGCCGATATCCGGTAATATAAAGTCTTCGGCACCACCACCGGATGTTTGCGCCTTGCCTGAGTCAGTCTCGGCACCAGCATTATCTGCCTGTACATCATCATGGCCTTGCTCCAGAGGTTGCTGTGGCGCATCCTCATCGTCTCTGTCCATTGCAAACAATGGCTCATGTACCTTGGCGATATCCCCGACTTTATAGTGCAGTTTCTTTACTGTTCCTGCATGCATCGCAGGGATCTGCACCGTTGCCTTATCTGTCATAACTTCGGCAACCGGCTGATCTTCTTCGATATGCTCACCTTCTGAAATCAGCCACTCAAGTAATTCACACTCAACAATGCCTTCGCCGATATCAGGTAATATAAATTCAGTCGTCATCGTCATCGCCCTTAATAGTGCAGTGTGCGTTTGATGGCTTCGTAAGTCTTGAACTGATCCGGCATGTACTCTTTTTCATGAGACAGTGGATACGGGGTATCAAGACCGCAAACCCGAGATATGGGAGATTCAAGGTATAAGAAACACTTGTCCTGAATGGTCGCTGCGATTTCGCTGGCAAACCCGCCGGTTTGAGGCGCTTCATGATTAACCAGCAATCGACCGGTTTTCATCACTGATTCCGCGACAGTTTCAACATCCCAGGGCAGAATGCTGCGCAGATCAATGATTTCACATGAGACGCCGTCCTCATGCGCCATATCAGCGGCTTTCTGCAGAACCTCGATTTGTGCGCCCCAGCCTAACAGGGTGATGTCACTGCCTTCCTGGACAATGTCCGCCTTGCCAAGTGGTAACTCATAATCTTCTTCTGGCACGTCTGAAACTGAGGCACGGTATAAGCGTTTAGGCTCAAGGAACAGCACAGGGTTATCGTCACGGATGGAGGCCAGTAGCAGACCTTTGGCCTGATAGGGGTTACGTGGCACGACAATTTTTAATCCCGGCGCATGCGCAAAAAAGGCTTCCGGTGACTGACTGTGATAAAGGCCGCCGGCAATACCGCCGCCGTAAGGCGTACGAATGGTCAACGACCCCACATCAAACTGGCCACCCGAACGATAACGGAACTTGGCCGTTTCATTCACAATTTGGTCAAAGGCTGGAAAGATATAATCACCGAACTGAATTTCCGCCACAGGGATTGAGCCCTGGGAGGCTAGACCGTTAGCGAAGCCAATTATCCCCTGCTCTGTCAGCGGTGTGTTGAAGCACCGGGCCCGACCAAACTTTTCCTGTAGATGACTCGTCGCGCGGAATACGCCACCAAAATGGCCAACGTCCTCACCAAATACCATGACACGTTCGTCCTGGTCCATAACAGTAATCAATGCATTATTGATTGCCTGTAAAAGATTCATCTTCGCCATTACTTCACTCTCCCTGCTGTTTTCGGGTAAGCCTTTGGATATTTCTTAATATGGCTTTTTAAGTTGTCGAGCTGCTCTTTCAGGTGCCAGGGAACTTGGTCATACACATCTTCGACAATGTCTTCGATAGGGTTAACATCAATTTTTTCTGATTCTTTGAGTGCAGCCAGCACGTCAGCACGCGACTTTTCAATCAGTTTCTTGTTGGCTTCTTCATCATACCAGCCTTTGTTCGTCAGCCATTTCGCCATACGCTGGATAGGATCTTTGGCACGCCATTTATCTTCTTCCTCCCGTGAGCGATAGCCGGTGGGATCATCAGATGTTGAATGCGCGGCAAGCCGGTAGGTCATCGCCTCAATCAGCACCGGGCACGACGCTTCGAGTGCAATCTCTCGGGCACGCTTGGTTGCAGCATAAACTGCCAGGGGATCGTTACCATCAACACGGATCGTTTTAATGCCGTAGCCCAGCCCGCGTGACGCAATCCCGTCACCGGCAAACTGCTCATCAGCCGGGGTTGATATGGCATAGCCGTTATTCCGACAGAAGAAGATAACCGGGCATTTGAGTACGGCCGCCATGTTCAGGCCTGCATGAAAATCACCTTCTGACGCCGCCCCTTCACCAAAGTAACATATCGTGATGGCATCGTTACCTGCCATTTTCTGACCATAGGCGTAACCGGACGCCTGCGGAATTTGTGTACCCAGAGGTGATGAGATGGTCATGAAGTTCAGCGGTTTGTCACCGTAATGAATAGGCATCTGGCGCCCCTTATTGGGATCTTCCTGATTGCTGAACATCTGGTTCATAAACTGTGAGGTAGTATAACCGCGGTAGGCCAGTGCGCCCTGCTCGCGGTATTGCGACATGATCATGTCGTTGTCACTTAAGGCAGCGGCGCTGCCGACGGCTGCCGCTTCCTCTCCGGTACTCGCCAGGTAAAAGCTTATTCTTCCCTGACGCTGCGCGGCAATCATGCGCTCATCAAGTACCCGGATATATTCCATTGTGTTATGGATTTTTACCGCTGTCTTTTCATCAAGCTCCGGGGCCTGTGCGTTTTCGTGCAAGGTGCCATCCGGTTTGAGGATTTGCAGCATGGGAATATCGATCAGGCCGTCTTCGATTATATTGACTTCATGCGTGGTCGACACTTTGGCTAAGTGATTTCTGTCTTTCACGATCCATCCCTCTTTATTGGTGGTGGGTAACCTGCGTACCCGGTTGACACTATGCTAGACCATGCTTGGATTAAACACCTTGCGAATTACTGATTTTTCTTCGGTTACCGGAAACACGCATCTCAATTGTAACGAATAATTTAGGATGCTCATCCTAGCTTTAACACAACACCGTCAAATTCTTACTGATTTGTTTACAAAAAGGCAACGTTCTGTCTATATCACTTCGGGCTGTTCACCTACACCTATAAAGCGATGCATCAGCTGTATGCGGTTATTTCTGTTCGTCCTCTTTGTCCAGGCCTGAAACACCTAATCGTCTGACAGTGTTAGAATAAATAACTTCATATATGCTACAACTAGCGCGTTGAAATTAGGCGGGATAGTGCGCCTGAACAAATGCTGGACACACGAAGTATAAATTAACCGATTCACTGTTTGCGGCAGCAAACCGATCGGCATCATTGGGTCTTCATAGGTAACTTACGAATATTATGAGAAATTCAGTTCTTAGCGCGTTAATACTCTCGGCTCTCACAGGTCTGGTTAGCAGCCCTGTTTATGCAAAGTGCCTT
>CAZDUT010000128.1:0-8749 GCA_964508695.1 uncultured Alteromonas sp. | reverse complement strand
GACCACTTCAGTGCGGGTCATGCCGGAGTTTTCCAACATAAAGTCGATGGCCTGCTCACGGCTCCAGCCTTTCGCGTGAATGCCGGTGTCGACCACCAAGCGCATGGCGCGAAGCTGTTCGTCCTGTAGTGTACCGTAACGGTTCCACGGATCGTCGAAGAAGCCCATTTCGTAACCCAGGGTTTCGGCGTACAGTGCCCAACCTTCAACATAGGCGGTGTTGCCACCAAACCGCATGAACGCAGGCAGGTCAGTGTTCTCCTGGGCCAGACTGATTTGGAAATGATGCCCCGGCGCACCTTCGTGCAGGTATAAGGTTACGTTACCGGTCGTCAGACGGCTCGGTAAGTCGTAGGCGTTAAAGTAGAAGGTGCCCGGACGCGAACCATCGGGGGTACCAGACTGGTAGGAGCCGCCAGCGCTGAATTGCTCAATGGCCGGGTCGTACGGCTTAATTTCCAGCTCAGACTTTGGCAACAGCGAGAAGTAATCGTCAATTTTACCGTCTACCTCTTCACCGATATCATAATAGCTTTGCGTCAGAGACTCACGGCTTTCAGGTTTGAATTTTTCGTCGGTGCGTACGTAGTCAAAGAACTCGTTCAGCGTACCGTCAAACTCGACTTCATCCATGATCGCCAGCATATCATTTTTGATACGCTTCACTTCATCCAGCCCGAGGTTGTGCAGGTAATCAGCGGTCAATGGCAGCGTAGTGGTTCCTTCAATAAGGTGTTTGTACAGCACGTCACCGCCCTTCATCTCACTTAAGCCAATCGACTCGCGGGCAACCGGAAGGTACTCATCGCGCAGGAAATTGCGCATGCGCTCGGTAGAGTCATAGATGGCCTGCGTGGCCACTTCATACTCTTTTGTCAGTCGCTGCTTTTCTTCATCGCTAAAGTCATCCGGGAACATCGTGACAGGTCCCCAGAACTGCGACTCTTTCATGGGGATAGACAGCTGCTTATCCAGTTGCTTGATAACCCGATCAATCGTCAGCTTGGTTTCATACACGCCGGTTTCCATCCCTTCACGGAATTTATCGATGGCACGCTCGCCAATTTCGATATAGTCCTCGTGACGAGACAGGTTGTTTTCGTAGTCTTCAACGGTTTTAAACGGTGCAGCCCCTTTGCCACTGGCAAAAGTTGGATAGAACGTGTGGAAACCACTGAAGTGATTAATCGGACGCACATCGGTGAGGGCATGAATTTTATCCGAGGTGCTTTCTAATGCACGTTCCTGGTTGTATTTAAAGACATCGTAAGCCAGCTTGTCAGTCTCGTTCAGTTTGCTGCGGTCAATTTGCTCCAGCTCTGACAAATTAAGCAGGGTATTGGTACGCGTAGCAATGTGGTGCGCTTCCGTCAGGTAGTCGCCAAGGCGATCTGCCCGGCGCATGTCACCGCGAAATAAACCAGAAATCGGGTTCAGCGCAAGGTTTCGCTCATCCGACTCGGCAAACAGCGCAAAAAGCTTCTCATGTTCGCTTTGCTGCGTTTGCTCGGTGGCTGATGAGGTGTTGTTAGATTGAGTTTCGGCAATAACCGGCATGGCGGAGCCTGCCATTACAGCACTGCTGATAAGTAGGGTACGAAGTAAGCTCACTGGTTCTCCTAAAGGCACAGGTGGTTAATCACATCTGATACTAGTCCATCAGGTAGACAACGTCGATTTTATCGCCGCGGATCAGTGATTTGCTTTGTAATGATTTGTTTCAGAGCACGGGAGTAGCTTGTTACCTGCAACAAGCAAGATACAGCAATCCTGGGCAAAAACTGCTTTTACACGTCGCTGAGCAGGTGTTGCCACATGGAAAAGTGCATGGCTGATTTGGTTTTCAGCTCGCCGGTGACCGCCTCGTCGTCTGCCAGTTCTGTAGGTATAGCGCCCAGCATGCGATGTAATGTCAGCGTGCAGACCGCGGCTGCCCACACCTGGGTCAGGTGCAGACGAAGTTCTGATTTTACGGCTAGTAATGCCTGGGTACGTTTAACCAGTGGTGCGGTGATCGCGTCCTGGTTGGCAATCGCCGCGACGGCGACCTCAAAGTCGCGCTTTAACTGTTGATAGTTATCGTTTTCTTCCGGCAGATCCTGCCCAAGCCGCTGAGCTTCGTCGACGGCGGCCTGCGCGTGCTGCAGTGTATTAAAAAGTTGCGTGTGCATTTCAGCAAACCAGGGTTCAAGCTGTTGCATTTCAGTGTGAACCGGGCGTTGTGTTGATCGGTCAGGCATACACGTATCCAGAGCCACTTTGTTTTTTTGTAAAATAATGCACTGGTTATGGCACAGCTGCCAGGCACGGGAATGGCGACGCTTAGCCCTTTACCGCGCTTTTCACCGGCAAAGAGATTTTGACACACACCCCTGTATTATCGGGCAGGTTGGCGAGTGTAAGGCGACCCTTGTGATATTGCGCAATCATGTTGGCAATGTAAAGCCCCAGTCCCAAATGTGGCGACTCACTGTCGGTGTGGCGACTGGCCTCAGCACGCACCGACACCATCGACTGTAACAGCTGGTCGTGCATGCCGTCGGGCAGCAGTGGACCAGGGTTAGTGATGGTCAGGTTGAGATGACGGCTTTCCTGCCACACATGCAAAGAAATCAAATCGCCAGCCTGGCTGAACTCCACTGAATTGGCAATCACCTTGTCGAGCATTTGCGCGAACAGTTCCGGGGAGCCTATGACCACGGCCGCGTCGCATGACTGCTTTAGCTGGAAGTGGCGATGGCTGTAGGCGTGCTGATAGCCTGCCACACAACCGCTTAACACTTTTACGGCATCGAAGTTTTCCGGCTCTTCCTGAGAAATAGCATGCTCCAGACGGGTGGCTTCGCTCATGGCATTTAAAATCGTACTGAGACGACGGATCCCTTCCTGAGCGCGGCCAATAAACACCCCATGGTCTTTATGGCTGTCAACCTCATTGAGTGTGTCCAGCGACGATTTTACGACGGCAATGGGAGTGCGTAATTCATGAGACAGGCGTGATGCCATATTCTCCAGGTAGCTGTTGTATTGCTGCAACCGGTCCAGCACATCTTTAAAGGCGCGCGACAGATCGCCGATTTCGTCCCCCTGGCGCGCCAGAGGTAATGAGCCGACGATTTTACCGTTATCATCTATCACAGCTTCGGTGTCATCGCGTAATTTGCGGATACGGCTCGAAATACGGTTAGCGAATAGCAACAGACCCAGCGTACCGATAATCATAACCGCGAGAATGACGTGAAACAGCTGCTCCAATGCCTGGTTCCGTAGCGTTCTGATCCCATTGGTGGTTTGCTCAACGACGACTGCTCCCATGACAGTATCATCGATAAAAATGGGATAGGCAGCGGAGAGTACAACCGCTTTGTTGTCCGGCGTCAGACGCCACAATGAGTCGGCTTTGCCGTCCAGCGCCGCGCTAATGTCCTGACCAACCAGTGCGTAGGCGTCATCAAGCTCATCGACAAAGTCTGCCGGAGGTTTGGTGAGAATGTTGTAATAAAGCGGCAGTAACCAGTTTTCTTCTATCCAGCGCCACCAGCGGCTATTGCTCTGTTGCTGACGCCCCACGCGAAAGCCCCCCGCTGACTGCAGATCACCGGCCCGTGCCAGGACACGCTTATGTTTATCGACCACCCATACCCGGGAGTCCGCATACTTCAGGCCGGATAAAATACGTTCTATTTCTGGTGATGGCGTGACCACCGTGCCCAGTGCATCTTCTTTATTGGGGTTGGCAGTGCCAATCGCGTATTTTTTTGTCTGGCGACGGCTATCGTCCACATCGACTATCGCGAAAGCCAGTGAGCCTGACGTCATCTCCAGCGGAAAGCGCAGCTCAATGGTGTAGCCATCGTCATTTTGTCGCCAGCGTCCCTGGATGGAGAGGGCGTTTTCCTGTGCACGATACCGACTGAGGTCATCATCTAACCGGTAGGCATTTACCCAGCCTTCCTGATAGGGCGCAATGATGTAACGGTGGAGTGTCTGATCATCTGTCATTAAACCAATAAGTAAGTGGTCACTCTTGTCTACCGCCAGGCTATTCGGCTTGCGCCAAACCGTGACGTCATCGTTAACATCAAACATGGCGTACAGAAACTGCCCGTAGCGTCCGACCATATGGGAAAACGATAAGCTGGGAGTCGGGTGCGGGTAGGTAGAGTCAAACCAGTTAACGACCTCTTTTTCACCGTACTGTCTGATAAGTGGACGAACGCTCGCCCAGTCATCCAGGTTGCCATCCAGTTGTATCGGGGTGGGGATAGGCGGTGCATAAAGATCGGTGCCGGGCCGCACGTTTTGTAAATAGGATGACTGGCTGTCAAACAGCGCAGGGCGCTCGTGCAGTGCCGTAGCGACTGCCCGCGCCGTGCCTATCATGGTTTGTTCCTGACCTATACGCAGGTACTGCTCCAGCTCCCAGACATACTTGTAGCCCAGCCAGGGAATGGCAAATAAAAACAGTGACAGTAACAATAACTGCAGGCGAATTGAAAAGCGAATACGCATAAATTAATGCTGCCAGCGATAGCCCATACCGTACACGGTATCAATATGATCGAAGGTGTCATCAAGCTGCACGAATTTTTTTCGCATGCGTTTGATGTGCGAGGTTATGGTGGTGTCATCTACCACCATGCGGGACTCATCCATTAACTGCTGGCGACTTTTTACATGACCAGGGCGCTTAATGAGCGCGTGTAGCATCCAAAACTCGGTAACGGTTAATGCGACAGGCTGGGACTTCCAGCTTACCATCATGCGCGACACATCGACGTCGAGGTTACCCAGCCTGATTTGTTCGCTTTGCTGTTGTGGGGTGGCGAGCAGATCGGTGCGCCTGAACAGCGCGGCAATACGCGCCAGTAAATGAGCCAGGCTAATGTCTTTGGTGAGGTAGTCATCGGCACCCATGCGCAGTCCGCTGATTGTATCGACGTCGTTATCACGCGCAGTAAAAAAGATAATCGGCAATGACTGAGACAGCTGACGCAATTGTTGGCAGAGCATGAATCCACCTTCCATTTCTTCATGCAACCCAATGTCAATTATGGCCAGATCAGGCAGCGCCGTATCAAAGGCCGCTGATGCCGACGGCCTGTCAGCGTAGGTATTAACCTGATATCCCTGGTTTTTCAGCGCAGCGGCGTAGTTGTCACGTATGGCGGCATCATCTTCTACCAGCGCAATTGTTCTTGGCATAACGCATTCCGTCTAACTTCAGTGCGCTCACTATACCGCATCTGAAACACCCTTTGCCTGACATGGACAAAAAATCCATAAGCCCGCCACCTTTTTGCCACATTTGTTCGTCAGCCGGTGGAAAGAGGGAGGTATACTCTCACTCCCGGCATGCGGTGAATACATCCCTGTACGCGTCGCCGCAGCATCCCTGCAACGGGGGGATGCAGACATCGACTTGATCTTCGGGTAGCAAGAAGTTGTATTTCCTATTTTTAACGCTTATTAATTGCGTATACTTTCATACCCGCAAACGTTGACTGCGATTTTCTCGGTCAATTAACAACAAACCGTGTATAGGCGATAACTTTTTGACTGTGATACCGAAGA
Organism: uncultured Alteromonas sp.; assembly: GCA_964508695.1. Lineage (GTDB taxonomy): Bacteria > Pseudomonadota > Gammaproteobacteria > Enterobacterales > Alteromonadaceae > Alteromonas. The sequence goes on along the minus strand of CAZDUT010000128.1, from coordinate 3,175 downwards.
CTTTGCAAACTTTCTGCTTTCCCTGGGAGGCTAGAAACCTTTTACTTGCGGTTAGTTTACTTTTCCCTGGTCTGTCTGCTGCCGATGACCTTGACGTGACGTGCGACGGCCAGCCTTACTACTGTCTCTCCCTCATTGATAACAAACAGTATTATCTCACGGTTGGATCGCCCTCCTGGTGGGAGTTGGAAACAAAAAGGTTGCGTGCATTGTATGACCTTCAGAAGACAACCGAACTGTATGGTGCGTTGCGTCCCTGGATTGATAACCCTGATGTGCCTGTGAAATACCAACCGGTTGTTGCGATGATGTATGGCAAGTGGCTGCGAATCAAAGGGCGGCGTACAGAAGGAACCGTAATGCTTGAAAAGGCACTTGAAGGTTTCCGGACGCTGAAGCGGCAGGATGAATCGGTTCAGCTGTCTCTGAATATACTTAATGTTTTGGTAATGCTTCACAGATTAGAAGAGGCCGAAAGGTATGCAGAGCAATTAATAAAAAACGGCCACGATTCACCCGTATTTTACCGTGAGGTGTATGCGGAACTCGCTAACATTGCGCGTCAGTCAGACGCGCATCAGGATCATGTCAAGTATCGGCGTGCGTCCCTGCGCTGGGCTGAAAAAATTCCGGACGAACAGCAAAAGGCGATCGCCTATAATAATTATGGGGTTGCCTTGCGAAATACCGCGCAGTACGAGGAGGCAGAGCGCGCCTTTCTTAGCAGCGCTGAACTCGCCAAAGCAGCGGGTGACATAGTTTTGGCCAACACACTGATGCTCAGGCTGGCAGAAGTTGCTTTTTTGATGCGCGACCTGATCGCGGCGCACTCCTATTTAGACAGCATCGATACCACCCTCTCTACGCAAACGCAGGTAGATAAAATAAGAAAACTATCTTCCGACGTTGCAGCAGCGAAGGACGCGCGAGGCCAATAACCTGCCCGTGGGGGCCTCCTGATACACTGCCCCGGTCGCCGTCAGCCACGACTCATGGCGCAACGTGCCCAATACTGTCCCAATTTGCCTGACTATTCCTCCACTTTGCCATAAGTCGGCCGTTAGCCTGCCTTTATCCGGGTGTGTAATAGCTCCATCGCCAACAACAATTGACCCTCTGCGTCGGGTCTCTTACCAACCGGACCCGGCGCTTTTTTTGACGAGATGGAGACAAATATGAAAACAATGATGAAGTCAGCAGCCGCCCTTACCGTTATCAGTGCAATGACTGCGCCGGTGCAAGCAAAACAAGTGGACGAGGATAAGGCCATTGCCATCGGTATGGGCTCAGGCGTCGTCATCGGCACCGTCGTTGCTGGCCCCGTAGGGGGGGTATTCGCAGGCATTATCGGTGCCATGATCGGCAACGACAATGCCAAGGATGCTGAACTTAGTGCAATGAAAAGCGAACTGGCGAGCACCGAAGATGCGCTGTTTGCCATGCGCGATGCGCTGCACTTGATGAAGGAGCAGGCTAAAGTTACCCGCGTAACCTACCAGGAAGTGCCACAAGAGCGTGTAATGGCGGTACAAAGCAGTCTTCAGTTCAAAACCGCATCGGTCAATGTCGAAGACGCCTACCATCAGCAACTCGATCTGATTGCCGGCGCGCTCAATCGACATGCGTCGCTGCAGGTGAGGCTCACCGGGCACGCCGATAACCGCGGTGATGAGAAGTTTAATGAAGCCTTGTCGATGCAGCGTGCGCTGAACGTAAAACGTTACCTGGTTAAAAAAGGGGTCGCGCCTAAACAAATTCTCACCGTGGCAGTGGGGGAGCAAAACAGCCAGGGCCAGTCTTATGAAGAAACCTTTTTCGACCGCAAAGTGGTGATGGAAATAGCGGGCACAGGTGAAGTGCTTACTGCAAAGCGCTAAGCTGCTGACGCGTTAAGTGGACCATGACCGGCGGCAGCGCCACTAGGGAGGGATTGACGGCGAGTGCTGACCCTGGCTGGCTCTCGCCGGTCAGCGCTCCCAACCAACACCCACCGCCAACGCTACTTCACATGCTTACCGCCGGTCCAGCCGCCTTTGGCGAGGACCTTTTCACCCAGTGCCCGGGGACTGTCTTCTAAATCCGTTGCCATTGAATCGTTCCACCGGTTTAAAAAGCCATACAGACTTACAGCGCCGAGTATCTCTACTATCTGGCCCTCATCCCAGTACTGTTTCATTTTAGTGACCAGTGCATCATCCACCTGGTTGGGCACACTGCCTGCCGCCAGGGCATAGTCCAGCGCGACGCGTTCGGCATCGGTGTATAACTCACTGGTCCGGTATTCCCACACCGCCGCGACTTTCTCTTCGCTGATACCGTGAATACCGGCAGCAATAAGTGAATGCGCCTCGCAATACTGACAGCCTGCCGCGCGGCTGGCGAAATGCGCGATGAGGCGTTTAAAGCCTCCATCGACTGTGCAGCCTTTACCCATCACGCCTTTGGTCAGTGCGGCGAAGCCTTTTACCATTTCGGGCCTGCGTTGCATGGTTAGCAGGGAGTTGGGTACAAACCCGAGAATATCGATAAATACCGCAAAGTCATCGGCAAGTTCAGGGTTGGTTTCTACCGGCAAGGGCGAAAGGTGTGACATACTGACCTCTTTTGGTTATGTGTTATTCCACTATCCGTCTTGAATTTAGGACGGGCAGGACGCATTTACAGGCGCACGGTCTGTTGACCATAGCAGAACAACAGCAACTCTCAACTTACAGGCACAGCATGAAAGCATTAGACATTTCTGGCTTGACCAAAACCTACAAAGGCGGCGTTCAGGCCCTGAAAGGCGTTGACCTTCATGTCGAGGAAGGCGACTTTTTCGCATTGCTTGGCCCTAATGGCGCGGGTAAATCAACCACCATCGGGATCGTCAGCTCTTTAGTCAATCAAACCGCCGGCAGCGTGTCGGTGTGCGGCTATGATTTAAAAACCGAAAAGGAAAAGGCCAAAGCATGCATTGGTCTGGTTCCGCAGGAATTTAATTTCAATCAGTTTGAAACGGTCATGCAAATAGTGCTTAATCAGGCTGGCTACTACGGCGTGCCGCGGCATATTGCCAAACAGCGTGCCGAAAAGTACCTGGCGCAACTGGACTTATGGGGCAAGCGCAATGCCCGCGCCCGCGAATTGTCCGTGGGGATGAAGCGCCGCCTGATGATTGCCCGGGCACTGATGC
>CAZDUT010000127.1:5544-8754 GCA_964508695.1 uncultured Alteromonas sp. | reverse complement strand
TTAATGCAGGTTCAGTTTTCTAAAATGCACGGTCTGGGTAACGACTTTATGGTCATTGATAACGTGACCCAGAACGTTTTCTTCTCTAAGGAAAAAATTCAGCAGCTTGCCGACAGAAATTTCGGTGTTGGTTTCGATCAACTGCTGATGGTTGAGCCTCCTTATGATCCTGATCAGGACTTTCACTATCGCATATTCAATGCCGATGGCACGGAAGTCGCGCAGTGTGGCAACGGCGCCCGGTGTTTTGCCCGGTTCGTTAAACAAAAGGGGCTGATTAACCGCAATAAGGTTATTGTCAGTACCAAGGCGGGAAAAATGGTGCTGTACCTGGAAAAAGATGGCCAGGTGACGGTGAACATGGGTAAACCGGATTTTGAACCGTCTGCCGTGCCCATTAAAGCCAATAAACAGGAAAACACGTACATCATCCGCGCCGATGACCAGACCTTATTCTGTGGGGCAGTATCCATGGGTAACCCGCACTGCGTGATGGAAGTGGACGATGTCGACACCGCGCCCGTTCACGAGGTCGGTGCAGTGCTTGAAACTCACGAGCGCTTCCCTGAGGGCGTAAACGTCGGCTTTATGCAAATACTGTCTGACACCCATATTCGGCTGCGTGTGTTTGAGCGCGGCGTCGGCGAAACCAAGGCCTGCGGCAGCGGCGCCTGTGCGGCAGTTGCAATTGGCCAGATTCAGGGTAAATTAGGGCAGGATGTCAGGGTGGATCTACCCGGTGGCAAACTACGAATCCGATGGCCTGGGCCAGGTAGCGTTCTGAAAATGACCGGCCCGGCTGAGCATATCTACGATGGACAGATGATATTATGAGTGACGTGTCAGGGCAGAGTCATGCCGCAGTGGCGCTGAGTGGCGCAAAAGAGGCCGACGAGCTGGATGCGCACGACGTTCGCCGTTTTTTACAGGCCAACCCTGAATTTTTCGCCGCGCATGCCGACTTGCTTGAGCAAATGGTAATTCCTCATGGTTTGCGCGGAAGCGTTTCGCTGGTTGAACTGCAAAGCGAACAGTTGCGCAAGAAGGTCCGTCAGCTTAACTACAAACTCAATCAGCTCATTGGCATTGCCAAGCAAAACGAGAAAATCTACCGGGTGTATACCGATCTGAATGTACAGTTGCTGCGCTGCGAAAGTGTGGCAGAGGTGCAGTACACGCTCGAAGAAGTTTTGCAGGAACGGCTACAGCTATCCTCAGCGGTTATAAAAAGCTTTAAGGGGCCTCACGCCGTCTCTGAGTTGCAACGCCGGCTGTTTACTGAAAAGCGCTTTAAAAACGATGTGTTCTTCTTTGGCCGTCTGTCACAACATGAGCAACAATTATTGTTTGATGACGCGCGCGCAGAGTCTGTGGCACTGATGATCCTGGGCGATAATAAAGACCTGGGGATCCTCGCGATTTGCAGTGATGACGCCAGCCACTTTACTCCTGACATGGACACCCTGCTGCTAAAGCAGTTGCAGCAGGTGCTGAATATTATTCTGCCCCCGATGATGGGGTATTAACCTACGCCCGTGGAACCTCAGTCAGACGGCCAGCTCAGTCAGACCTGCCAACAATGGCTTGATAGCTTTTTGTTGTACCTTCAGGTCGAACGCGGTTTGTCCGACCATACGGTATCAAACTACCGTCGCCAGCTCACAGAGGTTGGCATACTGCTCGCGCTTGACGATTGGGCAGCAGTAACCCCAAATGATGTAAAACGGGTCATGGCCTCAGCCAGGCAGCGGGGACTGAGCAGCCGGTCAATTGCGTTGCGCCTCTCAGCAATGCGGTCGTTCTATCGATTTTTAATAGCCAGACACCTGACCACCAGCAATCCGGTAGAGGGGATCCGCGCGCCAAAGCAAGGCAAGCCTTTACCCAAACAACTCTCCGTGGATGATATGCAGGTATTGCTGTCGCCGCAGGACGCTGATGAAGGTATTAATTTGCGCGATGCTGCCATGTTTGAACTGATGTATGGTTGTGGGCTTCGACTCAGTGAACTTACCGGCCTGAATCTCAGCGACTGTTTGTCCGATGGATCCTTACGGGTGACCGGCAAAGGCAGTAAGCAACGTCAGCTTCCGATGGGGAAACATGCCCGGCAGGCTCTTCATTCCTGGCTCAAAGTGCGTCCGCAATACGCGTCCCCCTACGAACCGGCGGTGTTTGTGAGCAAGCGCAAAACCCGTATTTCCAATCGTCAGGTGGAGAACCGTCTGAACCAGATGGCGGGTGACAAGTTACCAATGCAGCAGGTTAACCCGCACAAACTGCGCCATTCCTTTGCCACACACGTACTCGAATCCAGTGGTGATTTGCGGGCGGTGCAGGAATTACTGGGTCACGCGAACCTCTCAACGACCCAGGTTTATACCCATCTCGACTTTCAGCATCTTGCAAAAGTCTATGATGCCGCGCACCCACGCGCCAAGAAAAAATAACCGACCTCAGTCGACAGGAGTGCCATGCGTTTTTTTCGTCCCCTACGCACAGTGAATGCCATCACATTCGATCTCGACGACACGCTGTATAACAACGAGCCCGTGATAAAGCATGCCACAGGACAATTGCAGCAATACCTCACTGATAACTTTCCGCATGCCGGACGTTTGACGGCAGAGCAATGGCAAAGGATAAAAACCCGCCTTATTGCTGACACCCCGGAACTGGCGTCAGATATGGGACAATTGCGTCTGCGCTCACTTGAGGTCGCCCTTGAGAAGGATGTCCACGCCCATGAGCTCAGCGCTGCCGCCAACGATTGTTTTACGTATTTCTACCGTGCCCGCAGTAACTTCACGCTAACCGACGAAGTTCACCAAACATTAGCGCAACTTGCAGGCCGGGTGCCGCTGATAGGGATCACCAATGGTAATGTAGATGCAGAGCAGGTGGGCTTTGCACAGTATTTTAAAACCATTTTGCATGCCAGCCTGTCACGGCCAATGAAGCCCCACGTGGCCATGTTCGAAGAAGCTGCCCGGGTGTGCGCGTTGCCGCCGGCAGAAATGCTGCACGTGGGAGACAACATGGAAAAAGACATAATGGGTGCGCACCGGGCGGGGTTTCAAACCGCGTGGTTTGCCTGCAACCGCGCCATGAATCTGAAGCATGAAAAAACCAGCGTGCTGCCCAGCGTTATGCTGGACCGGCTTGAAGATCTCCTGCACCTGGTGCCTGAAGACACAACGCGCTAAGCCG
>CAZDUT010000127.1:0-5444 GCA_964508695.1 uncultured Alteromonas sp. | reverse complement strand
AGCCGATTCAGGCGTTATTGTCTTCCAGAAAGTTTTGTTTCATGGAGTCGCACGGTCGCTGGCAACAGGGACGCCCCGCAACCTTCGCCGGAACACCGACCACGGTGACATGGGGAGGGACATTGTCGAGCACCACACTGCCCGCACCCACTTTTGAGCCTTCGCCAATTTCAATATTGCCGAGAATTTTGGCGCCGGCGCCTACCAGCACACCCTGGCGGACTTTAGGATGACGATCACCCGACTCGTTGCCGGTTCCGCCAAGCGTAACGCTTTGCAGAATTGACACATTGTCTTCAATAACAGCCGTTTCGCCCACGACTATGCCGGTGGCATGGTCAAACATAACGCCTTTGCCAATTTGCGCAGCCGGATGAATGTCAACGCCGAACATTTCTGAATTACGGCTTTGCAAAAACAGCGCTAACTGATGCCGCCCCTTTCGCCAGAGGTAATGCGCCATGCGGTGTACCTGCACGGCCTGAAACCCTTTTAAATACAGCAATGGCGTCAGATAGTCATTCACGGCGGCATCCCGTGCATACACCGCCTCAATGTCACTGACTGCAGATTCAACTATGACGGGGTCGAGCAAATATGCCTCATCAAACACTTCCCGGATAGCCAGTGCCGGCATAACATCGTCGGCCATTTTGTTTGACAGTATAAAACTCAGGCAGGACTCGAAATTATGATGGGTAAGAATGCATGCATGAATAAAGCTTGCTAAAAGCGGTTCGTTGTCAGCAATTGTTTTGGCATCTTTTTTCAGTGAATGCCAGAAGTCTGAGGTTTGTGAAATTGTCTGCATGACATCTGTCCTGTTCGGGATCGGTAGAAAACGTGTGCACCACAGGCAGGATTATTCAGCGCTTGCCTGCGAGATTCACACGGCAGTCAGTGTAACATGTCGTATCCTGCTCTGCGTAGGTCTGCTACCTGCCTGCTTCGGGTTTTGATCACTTTTCAGACGTGCGGCTTAAGGTTTTACAATCGCCCTATTCGTCCCATTCAGGGGCAAAATCGGGGGTTGCCTGTCTGTCATTGCTGTTTAAGGCATCTATCTTTGCAATTTGTTCATCCGTCAGAATAATCTCACGCGCCTGCAAATTGGTTTTCAAATGCTCTCGCTTGGTGGAAGACGGGATGGTCGTCATGTCATGTTCAAGGATCCAGGCAATCACCACTTCGGCAGGCGTTATGCCCAACTGATGAGCGATGTCCTTAATGGTGCCATCTTGCAACACTTTTCCCACGGCAAACGGCATATACGCCGTAATGTGAATGTCATTAGACTCACAGAAAAAGCGCAGGCGTTCATTGGTCAGATACGGGTGTACTTCCACCTGATTGGTGAAGATGTTCTCGGCACCAACAATTTGTATCGCCTGAGTCAGGTGTTCGATAGTGAAATTTGAAACGCCTATTTCTTTTGTCAGCCCCTGCGATTTCGCCGCCATAGCTGCATTCAGGTACTCGGCCATGCTTACCCCTTGCGGAGGCGCAGGCCAGTGTATCAGCAACAGGTCAACCTGCTCCAGCCCCAGTTTCTCAAGGCTTTCCTTAACGCTGGGAATAAAGGTTTCAGAGCCCAGTTTGTCGTTCCACACCTTGGTCGTAATAAACAACTCGTCGCGGTTGATACCACTGTCGCTTATAGCACGACCTACGTGCTCTTCATTGCCATATATCTGCGCTGTGTCGATATGGCGGTACCCTTCTTCCAGCGCCATGGTTACCGCGTCATAGCAGATATCTCCCTCGAGCCGAAACGTTCCCATCCCCAGGTTGGGCATTTCGTTAATAATTTTAGTCATTGTGACTCCTTAGTTTCAGCCTTTTGTGAGCAGAGTTATCGTTATCTTAGTCGTCTTCCACCCATTAATACTCATGATCGCCCCGGCCAGTGCACTATTGCCGGCAGATTTTTACCGGGACGAGCTGACAGCTGCTTTACACCTGAGAGTGAGAGTGCACTGGCAGTCCATCCCGGTAACCCAACGCCTGCCAAATATTTCGTCAGTCGCAGTACCCGGCGCTCTGCAGTAAACCTGCAATATTGAGGCCACCAGCGGCACTGGCGGCGCCCTTTCCCACTAGCACTGCCGGTCTGCGTCTTATCACACATCAGCCATCACCATCGTCTCTGCTTTTAACGTGATGCAGGTAAGCGCCTTGCACCTTTTGTCAAAAGCAGTAAAGATTACATAACTCTTTTGTCTTTTTTGAAATAGTAAAATGCCGGTTAACGCCAAAACAGAAGACCTGGAAGTATTTATCAGTGTGGTCGACAGTGGCAGTTTTTCTGCCGCAGCAAGGCTGCTTAACCGCCAGGTTGCACGGGTTTCCCGCGCCATTCAGCGTCTGGAAGATACCCTTGGCTGTACCCTGCTAAACCGCACCACCCGACGCATTGACTTAACCGAAGAGGGCCAGCGCTACCTTGATTTTGTGCGCAGGGGGCTCAACACCCTGGAGAAAGGTGAAGAAACTATCCGGCTGCTCAGACAGGCACCGGCGGGGCGCCTGCGGGTAGATGCCGCCAGCCCGTTCATTAATCATCAGGTAACACCACACATCAGCGCGTTCACCCAGGCGTATCCTGATATTCACCTTGATATTACCTCGCATGAGGGCATTATCGACCTGCTTGAGCACCGGGTAGACGTGGCCATTCGCATCGGCGAGCTCAGCGATTCAAACCTCAACGCACGACTACTGGGTCGCAGCCGTTTGCATATTGTCGCCAGTCCTGACTACTGCAACAGGATGCCTGCACTTTATGCTGTCACAGATCTGCGACATCACCGGCTCATCGGATTCAGTGACGCTCAGGCGCTGAATAACTGGCCTCTCGGCATTGATATGCCCATGCAATTTGCCATTAGTGCAAGCAGTGGCGAAACTGTCAGGCAATTGTGTCTTGCCGGTCAGGGCATTGCGCTGTTGTCGAATTTTATGTGTCGCCGGGACATTGACGCGGGTCATCTTACCGAACTGTTGCCCGACACCGTTATCAGTCCTAACCGCCGCGAGCCGGTTCAGGCCGTGTATTACCGTAACAGTGCCGTATCATCGCGCATCAGTGCGTTTCTCGACTTTCTTGAACCGCGCCTCACGCTGTAGCGACGCCAATGACTCTGGTGGTCGGGATCATTACAGTTATGACAAAAGTCTTTTGATTTTGTTGCTACTTATCACCGCAATTCCTGTTACGTAAACTCGCTGTCATTGTACAGAACGCTCAAGGAGCCTACTTATGACAGCATTATTTGATTCCGTGGCGCTTGCCGGCCACACACTGAAAAACCGTATCGTGATGCCGCCCATGACCCGCTCGCGCTCAACACAGCCCGGTGATGTACCCAACGCGCTTATGGCAGAATATTATGCACAGCGCGCCGGGGCAGGCCTTATTATCAGCGAAGGGACACAAATTTCGCAGCTCGGTAAAGGCTATGCGTGGACACCCGGCATTTACTCCAGCGAGCAGATAGCAGGCTGGAAGCAGGTCACCGACAGCGTACATAAAAATGGCGGTGTGATGTTTGCCCAGTTATGGCATGTAGGGCGTGTATCCCACCCGTTAAATACCGGGGGGCAACAACCGGTGAGCGCATCGGCAATAGCCGCTGAAGGCGTGAAGGTATTTGTGGATGACAACGGTGTGCCTGGCTTTACAGACACCGTGGTCCCAAAAGCCATGACCCAGCACGACATTGATCAGGCAATTGACGAATATCGCCGCGGCGCCCGTAACGCAGCGGATGCAGGCTTCGACGGCATTGAGTTGCATGCTGCTAACGGCTATCTGATCAACCAGTTTATCGACTCACAAAGTAATGCCCGGCTAGACCACTACGGCGGCACGCTGGAAAACCGTCTGCGTTTTCTCAGTCAGGTGGTTGACGCTGTGAGCGATGAAATTGGGGCGCAACGGGTAGGCGTGAGACTTGCGCCGCTGACAACCTTAAATGGCACCGTGGATGACAACCCGCAGGAAACCTATGTGGCAATTGCCCGGCTGCTCAATTCGCTGGGTGTGGCCTATATTCACATTGCGGAAGCAGACTGGGATGACGCACCCGAAATGCCGCAGGCATTCAGACAGGCACTGCGAGACGCCTTTGACGGTATCATCATTTACGCTGGCAAGTACGACAAGCCCCGGGCAGATGAGGCTCTGCAGCAGGGCTGGGCCGACATGATTGGCTTTGGCCGGCCGTTTGTCTCAAACCCGGATTTGCCCACACGATTGGCACACGGGCTCCCCCTTGCGAGCCATAACCCCGACACCCTGTTTGGTGGCGCAGCGACAGGCTATACCGATTACCCTACAGCGCAATAACGAAGCAAACCAAGCCGGCTTCAACGCCGGCGCTTTATGCCGGAGTAATGACCTCGTTCATCTGCCCCACCGCCTTGATGGCTTCTTCGGCATGTCCCTGGTCGTGAAGCGGAAAGGACACGATGAGTTCATCCACATCCGTGGCATCAACAAATTCACGAAGTTTTGCCTGCACCACCTCCGGGGTTCCCACCGCCGCATAACGGTGACTCTGGCTGACGCCCCGAATTTCCCGTTCTAATAAGGCCAGGCGTATATCATCGACCGGCGCCGGAAACGCTAGATTTTCACCACGTCCAAGCTGTGCAAATTGCATCTGCAACGATGTAAAACGCCGGTTGGCTTCTTGCTGGGTATCGGCCACCACGACCATCATCCCGGCAGCCACGTAGGGCGTACTCTGTTGTTCAGAAGGCTTGAAGTGGTTGCGGTACAGCGCAATCGCGTCAAACAATGCATCCGGCGCAAAATGCGAGGCAAAGCTGTAAGACAGCCCTTTTTCCGCCGCCAGCTGGGCCGAGTAAAGGCTTGAGCCCAGCAGCCATAACGGCACCCTGGCGTCATGCCCGGGCACGGCGACCACTTCGGCCGTCTCATCGCTGAAGTAATGCCGCAACATCTCAATATCCTCGGGATAGCGTTTAGCGTCTTCCTGAATGTTGCGTCCCAGTGCCCGGGCGGTAGCGGGATCCGTGCCCGGCGCCCTACCCAACCCTAAGTCGATACGCCCCGGAAACAAGGCGTCGAGCGTACCGTACTGCTCAGCAATAATAAGCGGTGAGTGGTTAGGCAGCATGACGCCGCCCGCACCGAGACGAATGCGCTCAGTGATCTGTCCAATCCCCGCCAGTAATGTAGAGGTTGCCGCACTGGCGACAGCGTGCATACCGTGATGCTCGGCCAGCCAAAGGCGGTTAAAGCCACTTTGCTCCGCTATCTGGGCCACACGCTGGATACGTTTAATCGCATCCCGTGGCTGACTACCGTCTGGGATCACCGCTAAATCTAATAGTGTCGCCGGTACTTTTTTGGTCATCTGCCTCTCTCAATCTGTCGTTTCGGCCCCACATGCAACTGCGTCATTGTTGCCCAGGCT
>CAZDUT010000126.1:0-8849 GCA_964508695.1 uncultured Alteromonas sp. | reverse complement strand
CCTTCTGCCGAGCGTTTAATGATCGCCATGACATCGTCCTGGGCGTCGTCACGCAAGATAGTGAAACTGCCAAAGCGAGATTTGTCAGCCGGAATAGTGGTCTTCGTGATCCAGTTACCGTTCACATAAGAGAAGAAATCATCACCCGGGTCGACACTAAGGTCCATGTTTTCGCGGATAATGCCTGAGTCCAGCTTGGTAGTCTGCTCAGTTTGCTGATCAGCGTGCGGCGTGCTGTCTGACTGTGCTGAGGTTGTTGCAGACGGGCCACACCCGGTCAATGCCAATGAAACGCACAGCGCTAAGAGGGATTTGTACATAGTTTTTCCTGTTATATCGATACCCACTGACCAGAACATCAGGTATGCCTGACGCGCGGGCGGGCTTATTTCCATGCAACCAGCGGTAAAAGGCCAACGCCCGAACGCTGTTTTCATAGACTAAAGTTAAAATCATCGCGAATTTATAGTTGCATGCAGTGAGGGGGAGCAAAAGGAAAAAAGCAAAAATTACACATGTTGTAACAACTTAGGCATAAGCCTGATAGTATCGTTTAAAAAGCCATCAAAAAAAGGACACGAACATGACTGCAACTGCCATGGCGCTGACGCTTTACCTCTTCTGGACGATTTTTCTGATCTTCGTCATGATAGGCTATCGCGCAAAACTGGTTATCGGCCAAAACCATTCGGTGGTGTTTAACGCCGACGGCAGCGATGCTGGCAAACTCGGCCACAGAATCACCCGGGCCCACGCCAATTGCGTAGAGAGCAGTGTGTTTATTCTGGGCACCCTGTTGTTGTCCTTAGCCCTCAATCAACACGCCGTCACCGATCCGCTGGCGTACTGGCTGATAGCACTTCGGCTGGTGCAGTCACTGGTACATATTAGCTCGGGAGCAGTCTGGGCAATTGGTATCCGGGGGCTGGCGTTTGCCGGGCAGTTGGTCATCTGTCTCTACTGGCTGTTCGTATTGATAGGAGCGTAAATATGAATGAAGGCTATGGGTTAGTTTCGACCTGTGAGTATGCGGACGCGTTGCCACGCGAACAGTTTATGGATTACCGCATTGCCAGCCTGTGGCGCGCTGCGCCGCGTATCGCGGGACCTGCGTACACGGTAAAATGTGAGGCAGGTGATCACCTTATGCTTCACGCTGCCATTTACCGGGCTCAGCCTGGCGATATCATTGTCGTTGAGGCTGATGAGCGCTTTGCACTGGCAGGCGGTAATGTGTGTGCGATCGCGCAGCGACGTGGTGTAAAAGGCTTTGTCATTGACGGGACAATCCGCGATGTCGGTGAGGTACGCGACATGCAGTTTCCGGTTTATGCCCGTGGGGTTATTCCTAAACCGGGAGCCAAGAAAAAACTCTCTCCGCTAAATGAAACCATTGCTTGCGGTGGTGTGACCGTCAACCCCGGTGACATTGTGGTTGCCGATGAGGAAGGGATTGCCGTACTGCCAAAAAACAGCGCTGAGAAGGCGTTAAACATTGCCCGGCAACGTGCGCAGCGCGACCAGGCGATGTCGCTTGATGAATGGGAGGCGCAGCATAGGGAGAAGGTGGAGAGTGCGCTTAAAGCGCTTGGCTGGCAGGACTGAGTCTGTGCTTGTGAAGCGCAATCCGGTAATATGACCGCGTCATCAATGTCACATCTGGTAGCAGGCTGGATGGTCGTTTTATCTAGGTATGTCGGGGTATTATGTTTTCGTTTTTTGAACGGTTAACCCAACCGTTTCCCACTGAAGCGCCATCAGAGCCACCCAAGGGGCTGGTGGCCTTTTGCCGTTATTATACCCGCGGTATGTGGGGCATCATTGCCGTAGTGTCACTGCTTAGCGCCATTGTGGCCATACTTGAAGTGGCATTGTTTGGTTTTCTGGGTCAGTTGGTTGACTGGTTTGCCGAATCAGACCGCGCCACCTTTGTTCAGGACGAAAAGTGGACTCTGATAGGTATGGGGGCGGTGGTCCTGGTGTTCATTCCAGGGTTTATATTGTTACGCTCGCTGTTCAGCCGGCAGTCGCTCATGGGCAATTATCCCATGCGTATTCGCTGGCAGGCGCACCGTTACCTGCTCAGTCAGAGCCTCACCTTTTTTCACAATGAATTCGCCGGACGGGTCGCCACCAAAGTGATGCAGACCGCACTCTCTGTGCGTGAAACGGTGACCAAGCTGCTTGATCTGATGGTGTATATCAGTGTTTATTTCATCTCGATGGTGGCACTGATCTTTGCCACCGACTGGCGGTTGGCGGTGCCACTGGTAATTTGGTTCGGGGTCTATGTGTTTATCCTGCGCCAGTTGGTGCCTCGTCTGAAAAAGGTATCGCAGCGCCAGGCTGATGCGCGTTCGATGATGACCGGGCGAATTGTCGATAGTTACACCAATATTACTACCGTCAAGCTGTTCTCACATAGCCGCCGGGAGGCTGACTATGCCCGTGAAAGCATGGACGGGTTCTTACAAACGGTTTATCCACAGATGCGCCTGGTCACGGTACTGGAATTTGCCGTGGAAATGGCCAATGCGATGTTAATTTTTGCCATTGGAGCAATGTCAGTCTGGCTGTGGCTGGACAACATCGTCAGCCCCGGTGATATCGCTGTGGCCATCAGTCTCTGTCTGCGTTTAAACGGCATGTCTCACTGGATCATGTGGGAGGTCACGGCGTTATTTGAAAATCTGGGTACGGTACAGGACGGGATTAATACCCTCGCCCAGCCGGTGGCGGTAAAGGATAAGTCCGATGCACAACCACTGAACGTTAACGGCGGGAAGGTAGAATTCAACGCTGTGCACTTTGCCTATAAAGGTGCGCACAATAAGCCCATCAACGTTTTTGATGACCTGGATATTACCATTTCACCGGGTGAAAAAGTGGGACTGGTCGGGCGTTCAGGTGCCGGGAAATCCACACTGGTGAATTTGCTGATGCGCTTTTACGATGTTCAGCATGGCGATATTCTGATTGATGGTCAGCGCATTTCGGACGTGCCCCAGGAAACCTTGCGCGAAAAAATCAGCATGGTGACCCAGGACACGTCGCTGATGCACCGCTCGGTAAGGGACAATATTCTGTATGGCCGGACAGATGCCTCTGAAGAAGACATGCTGAAAGCGGCCAAACAGGCCGAGGCCCATGAGTTTATTCTGTCGCTGACCGATAATGAGGGCCGCACTGGTTATGACGCGCACGTAGGCGAGCGTGGCGTTAAACTGTCCGGTGGCCAGCGTCAGCGTATTGCCATTGCGCGGGTGCTGTTAAAAGATGCGCCTATCCTGATCCTGGATGAAGCCACCTCTGCGTTGGACTCCGAAGTGGAGGCCGCAATCCAGGCCTGTCTTGAAAAGGTCATGGAAAATAAAACCGTGGTAGCAATCGCGCACCGGCTATCGACCATTGCACAAATGGACCGGTTGTTAGTATTAGACAAAGGTAAAATCGTCGAGGCCGGGACGCACCATGAACTGGTTGCCCAACAGGGGATTTATGCCAAACTATGGGCACACCAGACTGGCGGCTTTATTGGAGTCGACTAGTCGCGGGCAGTAAAGGAGATATTCATGCAGGCACTAAAATTTTTGATGGTCGTCAGCGTCATGCTGCTCAGTGGTTGTGCTCTGACACCGTCAAATGCACTTTCTCCGGAGTCTCGTGAGCCCGCGTGGTTCCCCCAATACCGGCTTTCAGACGCCGCCTCCCATACCCTTGCGCAAACACCCGATATCACCCGGCTAACTGATGAGCAGCGTGAGGCGTTTCACCGTTGGTTCGCTAGCCCTGGCAACCAGTATCTGACGCCGGCACAGCGGGTTGACGAATATCTGCAGAGTAATATCTGGGGGTTCGAATTTCGCGGCGAAACGCATACCGCTTCGCGTGCAATGGAAACCAATGCCGGCAATTGTCTGTCACTGGCGTTGCTAACTGCGGCGCTGGCGGACGAGGTGAACGTGTCCATCAGTTTTCAGGAAGACATGTCAAACCCGATATACAAGCAAAAGGGCTCAACGATGCTGATGGCCAAGCACGTCAGAGCGATTATCCGTGACCCGGAAGGGTCGCTGAACGACTACCCTCACCTAGAGCCTAAGAAAATCTATATCGACTATTACGAAGGAAAGATCCATGGCGATATGGTCGACAGAAACGCCTTGTTGGGCATGTATTACCGCAACAAAGCGGCGGAATTGCTCATCGTCGACCGCCCTGAGCTGGCATTGGGTTATGCCAGTAAAGCCTGGGAGCTTAACAGGGCGTCGTCGGACAGTATTAACCTTATGGCCGTCGTACTTGGCAGAGTGGGGCAGCAAGGGGCAGCTGATGCGTTTTACCGTTTTGCCATCGAAAATCAACACGACAACTTAATGTTGCGGGAAAATTATGTGGCCTTTCTCTCGCGTAACGAACGGCATGATGAGGCGAAACGCATCGCCAGGACTATCGATGATGCTGCTGACAGTAACCCTTACAACTGGATTTGGCGCGCCAAACAGGCACTTGACGACAACGACCTGATAATGGCGAAAAAACTTTATCTTAAAGCCAAAGACGTGGCGCCGTATCTGGTTGAGCCTTACCATGGTTTGGCCAGCGTTTACATTGAAAAGAAACAATACAGTCATGCTGTCGACGCCTTGAACAAGGCCATAAAGAAAGCCTGGGGGGAACAGGAAAAGCAGCAATATCAGGATAAGTTGCTGGTGCTGACGACGCTGCTTGAGAATAACTGAGTTAACAGCACCTGTGCAATCAGGGGACGACAGTCTCAATAGTTGCCGGTATTGTTCGCTGCAACGCGGCGATTAACGGCCTGCCAGCACAATCAAACCAGCTAAAGCGCTCGTCGCGGGCGTTGTCGCAGGGCGACGCTTGCCAGGTCATTCTTTTACGACATCTCACGGTACCGACACCACGCAGTAACACCTTGCAACACATTCGACGTCTGGCTGGGTAGCATTCTGAATTTTATTCTGTAATGGTTACCACCTCTGACAAGGATTGTATCGCACTAAGTAAATGTTTTGTCGCGGGTGGCTGCGCTTGCACTGCATTATTTCTGGTTGTGTACGGCTTGGGCAATTTACAGCGACATCGCGCCACACCGGGCGCAGATGGTTCAGATTTTTTTGGCGATTACCTGATAAGGATATTGATAATGAAAAAGCTTATGACAATTTCACTGTTGTGCACGTTGGTTACGTTAGGCGGCTGTGTATCGACAGAAGGTGGTGGTGACAAATCCGCGAAAGAGTCCCGTTCCGACGTCCCGCAATGCAAAAAGACAGGAACACGCATCAAACGCGATTGTTACTAAACCATTAGCGTCGCCGGCCCGGTGCCATTTTATGCTGGGATACAGTGGGAGTTTGCCGCTTATCCGGGCAATAGGTGGTACGGCGGGGCCAAAGCTGATTTGCGGTGGGATTTCGATGTGCTATTGATACCCATCGCCTGTCCACTTGTCCGTTGCACTCGCTTACAAGACCACAAAGCGCTTGTAACTTAAAAGCGGTTAAGTATAATACGCGTCCCTCCCTTGCGATACCGCACTTTCCTAAGAAAAAACGCTAATATCACAAGGGCAGTGTAAGTTGATTTTGTGTGAAAACACACATCCACAGGGGTGTAGTTCGAATTGGTAGAACAGCGGTCTCCAAAACCGATGGTTGGGGGTTCGAGTCCCTCCACCCCTGCCAGATTACTTAAGTGGTCACGTACAAACGTGAGCCTGTTAAAGATGCAGTAAGTGCTAGGATCGTGACATGAGCGAAAAAACGGAAAATCCGTCCAATGCGTTGGACATGGTGAAGTGGCTGGTTGTTATCGCCCTGTTGGGTGGCCTGGTAACAGCTAACACAATGTATAACGAGATTTCAGTGCTGTATCGTGCACTGGCAGCCGTTGCAGTTGTCGTTATTGCAGCGTTTATCGCCGCAACCACCACCAAAGGCAGTGCATTTTTAACCTTCGCCAAAGAATCCCGCATGGAAGTGCGCAAGGTGGTGTGGCCATCACGCCAGGAAGCCAACCAAACAACCCTGATTGTTCTGGTTGCGACGCTTATCATGGCACTGATTCTGTGGGGCATCGATGGCATCATGGTGCGCTTAGTGAGTTTCATTACGGGAATAGGAGCGTAATCAATGTCTGAAGAAAGAAAGAAAAGATGGTATGTGGTTCAGGCCTATTCTCAGTACGAGTCACGGGTAAAGAAAACCCTGCTTGAATACATCAAAATGCACGGCATGGAAGAGTACTTTGGTCAGGTCCTGGTACCGACTGAGGAAGTGGTCGAAATGCGTGCCGGCCAGAAGCGCAAATCTGAGCGCAAATTCTACCCGGGCTATGTGCTGGTAGAAATGGAAATGAACGAAGATTCGTGGCACCTGGTTAAGAGCGTACCGCGTGTTCTGGGCTTTATTGGTGGCTCGTCAGATCGTCCGATGCCAATTTCACAGAAAGAAGCGGACGCGATCCTCAACCGTCTCGAAGAGTCGGTGGACAAACCAAAGCCAAAAACACTGTTCGAGCCAGGCGAAGTGGTTCGTGTTATCGACGGCCCGTTTGCCGATTTCAACGGCGTGGTCGAAGAAGTCGATTACGAGAAAAGCCGCGTGAAAGTATCGGTGCTGATCTTTGGTCGTTCAACGCCAGTCGAACTGGAGTTTGGTCAGGTCGAAAAAGGCTGATAACTCAGGCTGTTACAGCCTTACCGGAAAAAAGAGCGCAATCGCGCTCTTTTTTGTTGGTAAGGGGCGTAGCCGAAGACCACAAAATAAGCAAATTTAGGGTTGCATAGGTTTTAAGCACCTTATATAATGCGCGCCCTTTTAAACGGAAACGGGAAGCCGATTGAGCACGTATTCTCAATACTTGCGAGGCGTCAGACCCAACAGAGAGAGCATTAATAATGGCTAAAAAAGTAAGTGGCTTGATTAAGCTTCAGGTTGCAGCTGGTTCTGCAAACCCAAGTCCGCCGGTTGGTCCAGCACTGGGTCAGCATGGTGTGAACATCATGGAATTCTGTAAAGCGTTTAACGCCAAAACAGATAGCCTGGAAAAAGGCGCTCCGGTACCAGTAGAAATCACGGTATACGAAGATCGTTCTTTTACGTTCGTAACGAAAACGCCTCCAGCTTCTTACCTGCTGAAAAAAGCAGCGGGCATCAAGAGTGGTTCTGGCCGTCCAAACACTGAGAAAGTGGGTACCGTTACCCGTGCTCAGTTAGAAGAAATCGCGAAAACCAAAGAGCCGGATCTGACTGCGGCTGATATGGATGCAGCGGTTCGCACTATCGCGGGTTCTGCTCGCGCCATGGGCTTGAACGTAGAGGACTAATCGAATGGCTAAATTAACGAAGCGCGCTCGCCTGATCCGCGACAAAGTAGACGCGACTAAAGAATACGAAATTAACGACGCAGTAGCGTTGTTAAAAGAACTGGCGACAGCCAAGTTTGCAGAGAGCGTTGACGTATCTGTAAACCTAGGTATCGATGCGAAGAAATCTGACCAAAACGTTCGCGGTGCAACAGTACTGCCAAACGGTACAGGCAAAGACGTTCGTGTTGCGGTATTTACTCAGGGCGCAAACGCTGATGCAGCAAAAGAAGCCGGTGCCGACATCGTTGGTATGGACGACCTTGCTGAGCAGGTTAAGAAAGGCGAAATGAACTTTGACGTAGTGGTTGCCAGCCCAGACGCGATGCGCGTTGTTGGTCAGCTTGGTCAAATCTTAGGTCCACGCGGCCTGATGCCTAACCCTAAAACCGGCACAGTAACGCCAGACGTCGCCACTGCGGTTAAAAACGCAAAAGCGGGTCAGGTTCGCTACCGTAACGATAAGAACGGCATCATCCACGCAAGCATTGGTAAAATTGCTTTTGAAGCAAACCAAATTCAGGAAAACCTGGAAGCGCTGCTGGATGCACTGAAGAAAGCCAAGCCTTCTTCAGCTAAAGGAACCTACATCAAGAAAGTTAGCCTGAGCACCACGATGGGCGCTGGCGTAACACTTGATAAAAATTCAGTAGGCCTGTAAGCCCTGCCGGCATCGTCCGGTTTCTCGATAACGAATATGGGTTGGAGCTGTTATCTATGATGGCAGCTCCCGTCCAAGACCGCAGGTGTCGCACGTTGAAGAGGTAAGAGAACTTCAACATTGAGCATGCGACTTAATAGTTAACCGGCGCAGACGGTGGTTTGACTCAGACTCTCTGGGGTAACAAACACCGTGGAGCGGTACCACTGGCGAGAGCTGGAGGTATCAATCTGTGAACCCTGACAGGCGAAGCAAATGCTTCAAATGTCAGATACAAAGAGGTGAACTCAGTGGCACTAGGTTTAGCAGCAAAGAAAGAGATCGTAGCAGAGGTATCTGATGTTGCGTCTCGCGCTCTATCCGTTGCCGTCGCTGAATACCGTGGGATGGAAGTTTCCGAACTGACTGACCTGCGCAACAAAGCCCGTGAACAAGGCGTTTACCTGAAGGTAATCCGCAACACACTGGCAAAACGTGCGTTTGAAGGCAGCAAGTTCGAAGACATGGACAGCGCGCTGACTGGCCCGCTTATCTATGGCTTCTCGATTGACGCACCTGGCGGTGCGGCACGTCTTTTCAAAGACTTCGGGAAAACCAACGATAAGCTGCAAGTGACTGCTCTGTCTTTAGGCAGCGGTCTGCTTGGTCCGGAAAAACTGGACGCAGTGGCTTCTCTACCAACCCGCGACGAAGCGCTTGCAAAACTTCTTGCAACCTTCAAAGCACCAGTTGGCAAGTTCGTTCGGACTATCAACGAAGTGCCTTCGAAGTTTGTGCGCGTATTGGCGGCGATCAAAG
>CAZDUT010000125.1:0-8916 GCA_964508695.1 uncultured Alteromonas sp. | reverse complement strand
TCGACAGCAGCGGTGCCAACGCGCATCAGACAGGCCCGGCGATCTGGAAAGCAAAAATCGCTGATTTGGACAGCGAACTGGCCAAATAACTACACAGCGTAACCCCTTGGTGGCAGCATGTAAGCTGCCACCTGCTTTTATCTAACCATCAGGGACCCCATGGCGTTTTTAGCATCTCTTCCCCCCGAATATTACATCATTGCATTTACGACACTGTTACTCGGCCTGTTGCTGGGTTATGCCTTAGCAACACGGAGACTGGTACGCCAGTTAGATGCGGCACAGGCGCGCAGTGATATGGCAGAACAAGCTGCCAGGCTGGACAGTGAGCGCTATCAGATCCAGTTAGCTGAGCGGGATAGCGAGTTAAAAGACGCCCATCAGGCACAACTGTCTCTTCAGGAGCACTTGGGGAGCCTGACTCAAAAGGCCGAACAACTGACCGCGCTGCAAGACGACTACCGCCTGCAGCAAAAAGAATTTCGTGAGCTTCAGGAAAACCATTCTTCATTGCGTGCCCGCTTCGAATCTCAATCAACCAGCCTGGAGGATCTGAAAGTCGCACACGAGGAAAAAGTGGCGTTGCTGGAAAATACCGAGGCGAGGCTGCAGACGCAGTTTGAGAATCTGGCCAATAAGATTTTTGATGCCAAAAGCGAGAATTATCAAAAACAAAATAAACAGGGACTGGACGCAATCCTCACGCCGCTAAAAGAGCAAATTGATGGCTTTCGCAAGCAGGTGTCGGATCAGTATGTAAAAGAGGGGCAGGAACGCGCCTCTCTGAAAACAGAAATTCTGGGCCTCAAAGAGCTCAACCAAAAAATTACCGAGGAAGCGTCGGCACTGACAATGGCGCTGAAAGGCAGTACGAAAACCCAGGGGAATTGGGGCGAGGTTGTGCTGGAGCGCATTTTAAAAGAATCTGGGTTACGCGAAGGCCACGAGTTCGAAACGCAGGTCTCTGCACGAAATGAAGACGGTAAATTGCAGCAGCCCGATGTTGTTGTTCACCTTCCTGATGACAAAGATGTGGTGATTGATGCCAAGGTTAGCCTGGCCGCCTACGAACGCTACTTTAACAGTGATGATGACGCCGTCAGAGCGCGATGTCTCTCTGACCATGTCACATCCATTCGTAATCATATTAAAGGCCTGGGTAATAAGGATTACCATGAACTGAAAGCGTTGCGCACGCTGGACTACGTACTGATGTTCATTCCGATCGAGTCCGCCTTTTTGCTGGCAATTGATGAAGATCCTGAATTGGTAAACCTGGCACTTAATAACAATATTATGCTGGTCAGTCCGACTAACTTACTGGTTGCATTACGCACAATCAATAATATCTGGCAGTACGAATACCAGAACCAGAATGCGCAAAAAATCGCTACCAACGCGGCTAAATTGTACGACAAATTTGTAGGCTTTGTGGCGGATTTGGAAAAAGTAGGCAAGTCACTGGAAGGGGCACAAAAGCATTATGACGGCGCAATTAATAAGCTATCACAGGGCAGGGGGAATCTGGTCAGGCAGGTAGAGCAATTTCGGGAGCTGGGCGTACAGCCAAGCAAACGTTTACCCGAAGGTTTGGCGTCGCACGATGACGATGCTCAGGATGAGGAGGCATAAAACGCCTTTACCTGATCACGTCCGGCATGCTTGGCGTGATATAGCGCGTCGTCTGCCTGGGACAACAGTTGGTCCAGCGTAGTCGCCATGACTGCGCTGCCGCAACCAATGCTAACTGTTATGCGACCGGCTTCTGCGTCCCATGGTGTCATTTGTACCGTCTCACAAATTTGTGTTGCCAGTACGCTGGCCTGACGCATTCCCATGTGCGGCAACACCACGATAAACTCCTCACCACCAAACCTGGCGACGGCCTGCTCTGACGATGTGACGCGGACAAGTGAATCGGCAATATAGCGTAACGCCCGGTCGCCAGTCTGGTGGCCATATTCGTCATTAATTTGTTTGAAGTGATCAACATCAAGCATCAGGATACAAAAAGGTTGCCCCGTGCGATGATAGGTCGCCCACTGCTTGTTCAGTATCTCGGTCACGGCGCGACGATTGTATAGACCGGTCAGCTGGTCATGGGTGGCTAGGTATTTCATCTGCAAGATTAGTCGTGACAGCGCACTGGCAAACGCCGTGACATTAACGGTAAGGGTAAGCAGAATGTAGAGCCAGATCACCAGCGTGTTATCGCCCTCGGTTTTCATAAACGACCACATTAACGAAGGACTGGCGAGCAACATCGTCGCCTTCACCAGTAACATCAGCGATACCAGGTAGTCGGGTGTGGTTAACAGGCAACTCGCCGGTAATGACGTGTTAGTTTTAAGGTATTTGGCTTTTTTTAACGCGGTGCGAAGTAATGAAATGGCCGCAAGGATATAAAGCAGCGCCAGAATATGGAAAGACGACAGCCATGTGTTTAGCCAGGCAACGGACGCTACAGCCATAGTAGCTACAATGAATGTCAGCAACCCGAAGCTATCGTCTATGCGAAATAAGCGCCTGATAGCAAGATCGTAAATACCGAGTGCAAGCACTACTAATACGACCGTGAAGAAGGTGTATATACTGTCAGGTGCATCTCTTAGCAGACCACTTACCACCACCAGAACGATGCAGATATTGGCAGTCATGAAACGCAGACTGGCTGTCTTATACAGGCGCAACGGCTTTGCCATTAGCAGCCATGCAAAAGCAGAAATACCGGCAATTAACGCAACAACATAGATCAGTTCAACATGATCATTGCTAACCGTATTCAAAAACAACTCATCCCTGATAATTGATTACTAAGTACACAGATAAGTTAGCATATTGCTATATAGACGTACATGTTTTAGCGTGATGGTAGGTATGCGGTAACGTACCCAATCTGCGTAATGCCAGTGACAGCCGAAATTACGATGAAGCCGGTACCCGTGATTCCCGGTAACCCGTGCTCATTATTTTGCCATACACAATGGGGGAACAAGTATGTGTGGCCGCCTGAATATTACTGATGCTCCGGGCGTCCGGGCGTTGTGTGAACAACTGGACATTTCACTTTGGCCAGAAGATAGCCAGCGGTTTGCGCGTTTTGTCCGGGCCACTGATACCGTGTCGGTAGTCTTTGAACAGCGCGGCGAGCGCGTTATGAAAAACGCCATTTGGTGGCTGTTACTTGAGCCCGGCCAGTCGGCTGGTGGGCAAAGGATCTATAAACCGTCCCGTTACACATCTTTTAATACCCGCTATGACAAGCTTAACAAACCGGGTAGTGCCGGTTATAAAGCCTTCCGGGAGCAGCGATGTATCATACCGGTACGTGGCTTTGGTGAAAGCCAAAAGACTGGCAGCACACAGATGTACCATGACATGGTCGTTGCCGACGATGGCGCGATGGCGATGGGGGGGCTTTACCGTAGCTGGCAGTATAAGGATGCAGAGGGAGATCTTCGCCACGTATACTCCTGTTCGGTCGTCACCTTACCGCCGCACCCAAAACTCGTTTCCATTCATAAAAAATCGACACCGCTGATGTTAGCGTTACACGACGGCAGCATTGCGCGCTGGTTGGATGAGGACTGTACTGATCCAGACCAGCTGGCAGATTTAACCACGCCGACAATCCGCCAGCCGTTGATCGTAACGCCTATCGACAAGCCCTCGAGCTACAACCAGACGGGGGACAGGTTTATGCTATCGCCTGATTAGCGGTTACGTCCCAGCTTGTCATGACTGGATACCCAGTGACCGGTAATGACCGCACAGGCCAGTGAAATATCACCGGCCAGAACGGTTGCCGCGTCAATTTCAGCCAGCTTGTTGGCCTTGCCTTTACCGGCACACCCTAGTAGCTCAAGGCATTCTTGTTGTGTTGGCAGTCCGGTTCCGCCACCATGAGTTGCGACAATTAAAGATGGCAGCGTGACAGAAAGATACAAATCACCATTGGGTAGCAATTCATGAGACAGTAAACCGGCATGGGACTCCACCACGTTTGCTTCGTCTTGGCCGGTAGCAATAAATAATGACGCAATGCCATTCGCCGAGTGCGGACCATTGTAGGCGGCCCCCGCCAGCATTGCCCCCATGTTCGCCAGCACTGACGAACGCGCCATCACGCGTGTATCCACTTTCATCAGCTTACGCATAACATGCTGCTTGAGCGTGACTTCGGCAATTACCCGCTTTCCCCGTGAGTGCAACATATTCAGGTGCGAGTGCTTTTTGTCTGTATCCATGTTTCCGGAAAGCAGAAATTCACAGTCGCCAGGGTAGTGATCGGCAATCCATTCGCACGCCGCCAGCGTGGCTTTACCCACCATGTTTTGGCCGGCTGCGTCACCGGTTGTGTAATTAAAACGCACATAACGTACGCGAGAAACTGACCACTGTTCGAAATGAGTGAGCTTACCAACAGATGTTGTTGCCTCTGCGGCAGCTTTTATCGCCTCAAAATTGTCCGACAGCCAGTCGCCAAAATCACGCGCCTCCCGGGCATCACCGAAGATAAAGGCCGGCGCGCGTTGCATAAACTGTTCAACGACGGTGGTTTTGACGCCCCCACATTCGTTGATGACGCGCATGCCACGGCTGTAACTCGCCACCAGCGTGCCTTCTGTGGTCGCCAGAGGAACATAGAATCGTCCTTTGGCATGCTCTCCGTCTATATCTAAGGGGCCGGCAACACCTACCGGCATCTGGACAATGCCGATAAAGTTTTCAATGTTGCCGGGCAGGGTAGCCGGATCAATCGAATACTGTCCTGTGTGCGCCAGATCGGCACCAGTATGCTGCTTGAGGAACTCTCTGCGAGTTTGCGCCTGTTCATGACTGTAGTCATTCTGTCCGTCGCGGGGAATGCGATATTTCCCATTGGCCATAAAATCTCCTGTTAACCCGATGAAAGTTTCAATGAACCAAGGCGATGCGCCTGGCACCGGCTAGACGGCCGCACGCCAATCAATAGTGAAAAAATTGCCGCGGCCAGCTTTCACTATACAGCAGGCTCCGAGCGGATCTACGCTTGCAATAACTGGTAAGAGCAATAAAAAAGGCCGCAATATTGCGGCCCTTGTATTAGTTGTGTCGAGTCCATGTGCCTAGCCGTCGCGCTACGATCAACGGAATAAGCAGTAGCACCAGGTAGCTCATACTGCCTGAGCTACCCGGTCGGGCCGTCACATTGATCGTGACCACTTCACGGGTAGTATTTTGACCATCTGATGCAGTCACATCCACGGTAATGCTCCCGCTTGAGGCATCCGGTGCTGTTGCGCGGTAGGAGGTTTGCTTAACACCATTGATCGAGATTTCGACATCATCGCCATCTGCGTCACTGGCCTGATCAGACATCCCAAACACTGTTAACCGTAACCGTGACACCCGCTTCAATCCTTTCATTGCCGTCATCGGTCTCCACCGCATACGAAAATGTATCCGTACCATTAAAATCAGAATCCGGCGAATAGGTGATAGTACCGTCAGAATTAACAGAGACGCTGCCATTTGACGGCGCCGTTACGATCTCCAGTGTTTCAGATGCGATGTCCGGCGTGTCAATCACAACTGGTGCAACAGTCCGAAAGTCGCCGTCTGTTGTTTCAACGGTAAACGTATTGGTGATTGTCGTATCCGTATCATTGATCAAAATGTCGGTCACAATGCTGCTGTCTTCATCCAGTTGCAGGCTATCATCGACATAAGCGGCACGGGGTTTGACCTTGCCTGTGAAAGTGATTTCAAAATTGTCTGAGCGCGTATCAAGGTACAGTTCATCTCCCCGTACAGGTAACGAGCCAATGGTATTTGATTGTGTGACTGCCGCATGAGTAACACCTATCTCGCCAGTACGGTTTTCGGCACCTACCACAATTCCCAGCGGCGCATCATCAATGGTGACTGTGTCCATCTCACCGTACACGAAATAAACCGCGCCGGTATCATACTCAAACCAAACCTGAAAACTCACTGTCAGGTTTGGGGCGTCATATACCTCTACGTTGGACCACTCAACGACAAAGTGCCCGGAACTCAGGCTCACTGCATAAATGTCCCCCCCACCGGGGCCACCATCTGTTCCGGCAAGATCCAGATCAGCCCAAAAGGGCGCCACAACATTGTTCGGCTGGGCCGTGTCGGGCAACAATTGGGTATAGACTAAATTGCTCAGGCTGTTACCACTGCCTAACGTCACGTAACCATTGGAGGAAATCTGCATGGATGAATATTCATTACCAAGGTAGGTCACTGTTGGCATTTCAACTACAATGGACACGTCGTCACAGTTTCCGTCACAACTTACGGGCGCTGCACCCAATGCAGCCATGGACAGAAACTCACCATCGAAATTGATGTCGGTGCCGTCAGCGAAGGAAGCTAATAAATCACGTATTGCCGTACTGTCACGCATCGTCACTGACGCAGAGTCCAACTCTCCTTCCCAGGTGATTGTCCGGGTATCACTGTCGAAGCTAACGGATTGCGGCTCACCATTTTTCATTGCAGTGAGGCTGGCAGGCTCAATCGCAAATTTTTCATCAATTCGGCCGGTGACCCGAAAGACACCGGTGATTGCCTGGTTGTTTACCGAGACAGTGGTCACAACGTCTTCACCCGGTTCGGCCACCTCTGGCGTAACGCTACTGAAAAACAAGCCGGGGTTGTCATTGCTTACCGGGTATATGGCTACAGGTAAAAAGTAATCTGTGGTCGCAGTGCTATTGTCGGCCCAGTTTATGCCGCCAAGTGTCCATGAGCCGCTTAGCGCCGAGCTTACATCAACCTTCAATACCACATCGGTTGACGCGCCGGGAGACAGTGTGGTCCCTGACGGTGTAACTGATGCACTAATCGTGGGATCATCAAACGTCACAGCTGGACTGAGGCTAACGGTGCGCTCACTGGTATTTGTCATGGTCACCGACAACTCACAGCTTTCAAAACAGTCAGTATCGACCAGACTCAGCCTGTTAAAAGTGATTTCCACCGTGCTTGCGCGCGCAATATCAAGGCGTCCGCCACCCATGTCGAAATTATCGGCTGGCGTTTCACCGTCTTCTTTGCGTACGCTGCGAACCGCCGATGTTACCAACGCACTTTTTATTTGCATGGAAGACCAGTCCGGATGAAGCTGCCTCAGGAGCGCAGCTGCGCCAGCCACATGAGGCGCTGCCATTGATGTGCCATCTTTCAGTGAAAAGTTCTCTCCAATATGGCCGGGAGACTCGGGTGACTCACCAGAAAAAATACGCAAGCCGGGAGCGGCAATATTGGGTTTAATGTAGCGCGGATCGCCATTGGGGCCTCGAGAACTAAAGTCGCCGATAATATCAGCCAGCGACTCAGAGGTTGTGCGAACCACCGCATTGCCGATGGTGATCTCCGTCGCGCCTGTGGTGTCGGCAAGTGCCGCCAACTGCTGTCCCGGTGTATATGGCAGCATTAACGACGGCACTTGTTGCTGATCACTCAATCCGCCCATCAGAATGGGCGCTTCACCCTGTGCAGGCCCATTAAAAACAAGTACAGCGACTGCACCAGCTGCTTCAGCATGGGCTATTTTCTGCTCGAAGGTACAGTCACCCCGGCGAACCAGTGCAATGGCGTCACGATAGGCTCCCTCGGCAAACGCCGAACAGCCTTCACTGTTTGCAGCGTTAATGTCTCCGGCATAGATAACCGGAGCCGTGATCGGTGAAATAACGGGTACAACACCTGAACGTAATGCAGGAATCGGCGCCAGCGCATTGCCAGCCACGCTGACTTCATTTGCAAACAACCGGTCCGTTGATGTGGCCGCAACCGTCAGTACGGTATCTGAACATCCCGGGCAGCCAACTGTACCCGGCCCAGGTCCATCATTGCCGGCAGCAAACACCGTCACCACGCCGGCAGCTTCCATGGCGTCGAACACATCGTTATACGGTGAGCCTGTCGGCGAGTTACCCGGTCCGCTTCCCCACGAGTTATTGATGATATCCGCGCCGTCCATTAATGCCGCCTCCAGCATTGACAGCAACATAGAGTCTGTACCGCGGGAAGTCTCAGGATCGTCCGGTGTTGCAAACAACGCTTTATACACCATGAGATAGGCTGCCGGTGCCACGCCGGATATTTCGGCTGTGGCACCATCACGTTCAGCCAAGACACCGTAATTACCAACGGCCGTACCCGCCACGTGTGTACCGTGGCCATTGTATGCCAACGGACTGAGGTATTCGTTTTCGAAAATTTCAAAGCTGTCGGGAATTTCGGCATAGCGTGCGACGATCAGTTTATTGTTACAGAATTCCGGGACCTGCGAGCAATAATCGTCGTCTGGCAACGTGGAGGGATCAGGCGCTGTAAAACCATCACCGCTAAATAATGGGTTTTCCGGGCGGATCCCGCTGTCGACAATTGCCACCCTGACACCGGCGCCTGCGTTTTCATTGCCCCCCAACTGAGACCACACCTGCTGGGTATTGATGAGGGAAAGGCTGGCATCGGTCTGAGCATGACGCACAGTATCCGGGTAGACCGCTTTTACTTCGGGCAGTTTTGCTAAAATGTCCAAATAATTTTTATTTATGCTACCGGCAATACCGTTAAATGCGGCGGTGTAGGACCGTTCGGCACGAAATGTCTTATCGAAGGCATGAACATTGTTAATCAGCATCTGTTGCTGTGACTTCAGCTGCTTTTTGTAGGTGAGCGCGGCGTCGGACTGAAAGTTTACCTTACCACCCGACGTTCTCATGCTGCTTTGCGCGGGATCGCCAACAGGTTCAAACTGTGCCATCGGTGCGTCCTGTAACTGCACGATGACCCGGACATGATTTTGCCCCTCGTTAAGTGCGTTCGCGATAAGCGCCTGTTTGTCGAATTTAGCCTGTGATATACCGTGCTGCTCTGCGGTCTTTACCGTAA
>CAZDUT010000124.1:0-8973 GCA_964508695.1 uncultured Alteromonas sp. | reverse complement strand
GACGCCACCATTGCTGACCTGGCAGTGGGTACCGCGGCCGGTCAAATCAAAACCGGCTCACTGTGCCGCTCTGATCGCGTAGCCAAGTATAACCAGCTGCTGCGCATCGAAGAAGCACTGGGATCGCAGGCAAAATACCGCGGCCGCAGCGAAATCAAAGGCCAGTAACCGGTAAATAAAAGGGATAGCCATGGCTATCCCTTATTATTACTGCTAGGTTAAGCCTATCTGCGGCAACCACTTCGCTTTTATGACGCAAGTCTCTGACACAACAGTAAATCAGGCAGATTTTTTTGCCCATGGCGACGAGCTAAAACACGTGGCCGAGTTGTGTAATGCATTGTACGAACGCGAACTTCAGCACCTTGCCGCCCACGGCCCTTCACAAGTATCGCTGCTACGCCGGCGGTTAAAGGGGCTTTCTCACCATGTCAGGCGCGCCGCCTATTTTCTTGCCCGAAATGACGCCCCCATTACGGTTGATATCCATAACGCCAGCTGGCAGGCCAGACAATCGGCCAAATGCCCGGGCAACAAGGCCGAGCCGCAGAAAGTGGCCGACTGGTTCTATCAGCATGCCGCACCTGGGCTGGTGGTCCCGGTAAAGATAGATGCTGCGGAAGGTCAGACTATCGAGCTGGACTCCGTTGATCGCATCGACAAAGCACAGCGACAACTGCATGTTAATAAGCATGGCTGGTTCAGCCTGAATGGCGCAAGCAACGAGAATAATGCCGGCCCGGAGAAAACCGTATTAAAACCCACCCGCGTGATCATGACTGCCGCCTGCTGCGGCCATACCTGGAATCATCGCGGGCGCAGTATGCCCCGCGCACTGACTCTACGGGAAATGTTGCTGTCGACGACGATTAACTGGAAGACCTTTACGCTTTAACTAGCAACTGGTGAAACGTACAACTAGACCTGTGTAGTGCTTGGCGTACGGCATACGACGGTGAACATCCAGCTATAAATAAAATGCCAAATATAAGTCACGCTTATTCGAATTGAATATACCTGGCTTTGTAAAGAAAGGTTGACCTTCACACTTCGCCTCGCTACATTGGATGCACGTTCTGGTCTCAGCATAGGCAACCGCAACAATGCGTTTTAATCTGCTTCTATCTATCCTACTTCTAAAGGCAGCAAGACTGCACGGGTAGATTGCGACCAGCAACCAATTATCAAAAACCCGTGCCTTGCACGGGTTTTTTTTTGCCACCAGACAAGTGAGTGTGTCATGACAAATCAGGTAAAAATTTTCGATACCACCTTAAGGGATGGTGAACAGGCATTGCCCGCCAGCCTGAGTGCGAAAGAAAAGCTGCAGATTGCTCTGGCGCTGGAGCGTCTGGGGGTGGATATTATTGAGGCGGGCTTCCCGGTCTCTTCCCCGGGTGATTTCCGCTCGGTACAAATGATCGCCAGGGAAGTGAAAAACTCCGTGGTGTGTGGCTTATCCCGCGCGCTCCCTGCTGACATTGATGCCTGTGGCGAAGCACTCAGGGTGGCGGAAAATTTCCGAATTCACACATTTATCGCCACCTCCGATATTCATGTTAACGCCAAACTGCGCAAGTCCCAGGATGAAATTGTCGAGATGGCGGTTGCAGCTGTCAAACATGCCCGCCGCTACACCGATGACGTGGAGTTTTCCTGCGAGGACGCCGGGCGGACACATATCGACTATTTATGCCGGATGGTAGAGTCTGCCATTGCGGCGGGTGCCACCACTGTCAATATCCCCGATACGGTAGGCTACACCACCCCGAGTGAATTCGGTGGCATTATACAGTCATTGTTTCACCGCGTTCCCAATATCGACAAAGCCACCATCTCGGTGCATTGCCACAACGATTTAGGCTTAGCCGTGGCCAACTCGCTGGCGGCCGTAGAACAGGGCGCTCGTCAGGTAGAGTGTACGCTAAACGGTATCGGTGAACGCGCCGGCAACGCGGCGCTGGAGGAAATTGCCATGATCCTCCAGACCCGGTGGGACATGCTGGGGTTAACAACAAACATCAACAGTACGGAAATTTCGCGCAGTTCAAAGTTAGTCAGTCAGTTGTGCAACATGCCGATTCAGTCGAACAAAGCCATAGTTGGCAGTAATGCCTTCAGCCACTCCTCGGGTATTCACCAGGACGGCGTACTCAAGTCGC
Source organism: uncultured Alteromonas sp. (assembly GCA_964508695.1). Lineage (GTDB taxonomy): Bacteria > Pseudomonadota > Gammaproteobacteria > Enterobacterales > Alteromonadaceae > Alteromonas. Next base: position 6,811 of record CAZDUT010000124.1, on the reverse strand, counting down.
AGAACACGTATGAGATCATGACACCAGAGAGTGTCGGCATTAATAAAAACAACCTCAACCTTACCTCGCGTTCCGGTCGCCATGTCATCAAGCACCGCCTCACCGAGCTTGGTTACACCAGTGACGATTACGATTTGGAAACCATCTACGATGCGTTTCTGAAACTGGCTGACAAGAAAGGCCAGGTGTACGACTACGATCTGGAAGCGCTGATCTTCTTTGACAGGCAAAAGCATGATCATGCCTACTACCAGCTTGAATATTTGCAAGCGACATCGGGCCGCGAAATTGTGCCCAGTGCCACTGTGAAGCTTAACATTAACGGCGAAAGTGTAACCCGCGCCGCGACCGGAAATGGTCCGGTTGACGCCGCCTACAAAGCCATTATGACGATGATTGGGCATGACGATATTGATGTTGTCGACTTTAAGCTGGACTCCAAGGGGGAAGGTGCGGACGCACTGGCCCAGGTCAGCGTTATTGCCGAGTATCGTGGCCGGCGCTTCCACGGTATCGGGCTTGCCACCGATATCGTCGAGGCGGGCGTCAAGGCCCTGATCTACGTACTGAATAACACCCATATGGCCGACCAAATCGATTTGCAACGCAACCAACCCGACCGGATAGCAGGAGTATAAATGAGTCAGTATTCAATCGCGGTGCTTGCCGGTGACGGTATCGGCCCGGAAATTATGCAGGAAGCCAACAAGGTCTTGGACGCTGTTGCCGATAAGTTCGGTATAACACTCACCCGTTCCGCCTACCCGGTGGGAGGCTATGCCATTGATCATCATGGCGAGGCATTACCCCCGGCCACCTTAGTCGGATGCGAGCAGGCCGACGCCATTTTGTTTGGCTCTATTGGCGGCCCCAAGTGGGATACGCTGCCATTGGAGCAGAGGCCCGAACGTGCGGCGCTACTTACTCTGCGCAGCCATTTCGACCTGTTCAGCAACCTGCGCCCGGCGCGCATTTATCCAGGCCTTGAAGGGCTTTCGCCGCTGCGTGACGATATTGCCCGCAGCGGCGTGGACGTGCTGGTCGTCCGTGAACTGACCAGCGGCATTTATTTCGGTCAGCCAAAAGGGCGGGAAGGCGACGGCGAAGAAGAGTTTGCGTTTGACACCATGCGCTATTCGCGTAAAGAAATCCGCCGTATTGCCATTGCGGCCTTCGACGCGGCGCAAAAGCGCAAGGCACGGGTCACCTCGGTGGACAAGGCCAATGTCCTCGTCACCAGCCGGCTGTGGCGCGAAGTGACCGAAGAGGTCGCCAGCGACTACCCGGATGTTTCCCTTGAGCATATCTATATTGACAACGCCACCATGCAGGTGATGAAAAACCCGGCGCAATTTGATGTGCTGCTGTGTTCAAACCTGTTTGGCGACATTATTTCTGACGAGTGCGCAATGATGACCGGCTCCATGGGACTGCTTCCCTCTGCCAGCATGAACGAAGACGGCTTTGGTCTGTTTGAGCCAGCCGGCGGCTCGGCGCCGGATATTGCAGGCAAAGGCATTGCCAACCCGATTGCACAGGTGCTCTCCGCTGCCATGATGCTGCGTTACAGCTTTAACCAGACCGGGGCTGCCGATGCCATCGAACGGGCTGTCGTCGACACTCTGGCAGCCGGTGTGGTGACCGGTGAACTATTACCTGCGTCACAACAGCAAAGCGCGGCGACGACCGCACAGGTCGGCGATGAAATTGTTCGACAGTTACTGGCGCAAAAGGATTGATCATGGGAAAAACGCTATTTGAAAAAGTCTGGCAGGCACATAGTGTGGATCAGGTCGGTGACGACGCCCTGCTGTATATTGACCGTCACCTTATTCATGAAGTGACCTCGCCGCAGGCCTTTGCCGGGCTGAAAGAAAAAAACCGGCGGGTACGTTGCCCCCAACGGACTATTGCGACCATGGATCACAGCATTTCCACGCGCTCGCTGGCCATTGATGCCTGCGGACCGCAAAATGCCCTGCAGCTTTCCACACTGGCGCAAAACTGCGAAGAGCACGGGATCCAGCTCTTCCCGGTAGGTCACCAGAAACAAGGGATAGTGCACGTTATGGGGCCTGAACGTGGCCTTATCCTGCCCGGCATGACAGTGGTGTGCGGAGACTCCCACACCGCCACTCACGGCGCCTTTGGCGCACTGGCGTTTGGTATCGGCACCTCACAGGTTGAGCATGTCCTGGCAACCCAAACCCTCAAACAAAGCCGCGCCAAAACCATGCGTATTAACGTCAGCGGCACCTTGCACCGGGGGATCACCGCCAAAGATATTATCCTGGCAATCATCGGTAAAATAGGCCATGCCGGCGCGACCGGCCATGTGATTGAGTACACCGGCGAGGCCATCTCGGCGTTGTCCATGGAAGCGCGCATGACCATATGCAACATGAGCATTGAGGCCGGCGCAAAAGCTGGCATGATTGCGCCAGATAACACCACGTTCGAGTACATTCGCGGCCGCGAATATGCGCCTCGAGGAAAAGACTGGGACGACGCCCTTGCCTACTGGCAAACGCTGCACAGTGATGCCGATGCCGACTTTGACACAGTGGTAGAGCTGGATGCATCGGAAATTGCGCCGCAAGTCACCTGGGGGACCAACCCGGGCCAGGTTATAGGTGTCAATAGCCCGGTCCCCTCTCCCAGTGACTTTACCGATCCTGTCGAGCAGGAAAGTGCCAGGAAGGCACTGGCCTACATGAACCTGCAGGCAGGTGAGCGATTATGTGATGTTGCCGTTAGTCATGTCTTTATTGGCTCGTGTACCAACGGACGGATTGAAGATCTGCGCGCGGCGGCGCAAATAGCGCGAAAGGGAACGGTTCATTCAGGGGTAAGTGCCATTGTCGTGCCAGGCTCTGCACAGGTCAGGCAACAGGCTGAAGCAGAAGGACTCGATAAAGTCTTTACCGATGCCGGCTTTGAATGGCGCCTGCCCGGCTGTTCCATGTGCCTGGGTATGAACGATGATATTCTGACCAGCGGCGATCGTTGTGCGTCCACCAGCAACCGGAATTTCGAAGGCCGGCAGGGCCGAGGTGCGCGCACGCACCTGGTCAGTCCGGCCATGGCGGCGGCCGCCGCACTGACCGGCCATTTTGCTGACGTACGGGATTTTCAGGAGTAAACAATGAGCGAACATACACAGGGGTTTTCCCGCCACAGCGGCACGGCAGCACCACTTGACCAGGCCAATGTCGATACTGATCAGATTATTCCCAAGCAGTTTCTAACCAGCGTCAGCCGGGCGGGCTTTGGGCGTCACTTATTTCATGACTGGCGATACCTGGATCTTGACGAAAAAGAGCTCAATCCCGACTTCACACTGAATTATCCCGACTATGCGGGGGCAAGTATTCTGTTGGCACGCGAGAACTTTGGCTGTGGCTCAAGCCGCGAACACGCGCCCTGGGCACTGGCCGACTATGGTTTTCATGTGATTATTGCCACCAGCTTCGCGGATATCTTTTACGGAAACTGCATAAACAATCAGTTGTTACCGGTGACGCTTGCTGGCGCCGACATGGACATCCTGTTCGCTCTGGTCAAATCTCAGCCTGCCACCGAGATCACCGTTGATCTTAACCACCAGATTGTGCAGGCCGAGGGCCATCGGTTTGACTTTACTATTGCAGATCATCACAAGCACAGCCTGCTCAAAGGGCTTGATGCTATCGGTCAGACCCTCGAACTGGAAGACAAAATTGCCGCATTTGAAGCGGCGCGGCCCGCGTGGCAATAATGTTACAAATTACGGCTACGAAGATTTGGTCCACCCGTCAGGTCGCGGGTGTTATACTTTTGCGCATCAGTGTTAAATCTAGCTATCGCCACACCCGTGCAGTTGTTTGCAATAGGGTGTGGTATTAATCTGGTCGCGGGTAAGGCGTCAGGTTATGCATAACAGGAGTTTTCATGCGCAAAAAGGTCTCCATCGACGAGTTAGTACCGGGAATGTATGTCAGCCAGGTACTCGAACAGACCGGTCAGTTAAAAATGCGATCCAAAGGCCTGGTTAAATCCGATGCGATTATTGCCAGTCTGAAAGCGAAAGGCATATTAACGGTAGAGATTGATGAGACAAAGTCCCGCGTGCCCGAGCAACCGGTGGCGGTTACCGTAGCCCCCGAGAAAGAAAAGCCGGTCCCGGTGAAGTCGCTCAGTAACCAGGAGAAGTTCACCCAGGCCAGCGCGCTTTATGATCAGGCACTAATCATTCAGCAAGGCTTCGTGAAATCGCTGACCTCTAACGCACCTAAGAATGTTTCACTGATTAGCGATCTCTCGCAGAGCCTGATAGACAGTGTCTTTGATAACAAGGATGCGCTTTCCTGCCTGACGATGATCAAAGACTCTGACGCATACCTGCTTGAGCACTCAATTAACTGTGCGGTCATGATGGGTGTGTTTGCCCAGCACTTAGGCTATGAACGCGACACGATTGAACAGGCCAGTCTGGGTGCCATGCTGATGGACATTGGCATGTCAGCGCTGCCGGAAAACCTTCGCCTGAATAGCGATACGCTTACTGACAAGGAGTGGGAGACCATGCAGTCTCATGTAACACTGGGCGTTAAACTGATTGCACAATGTGGTGAGCTGCCAGCGCTGTCTCTGCAAATTATCCAGCAACACCATGAACGCATGGATGGTAGTGGATACCCCAGAGGATTGCACGGCGATGATATTGAGCCACTGGCCCGAGCTGCGGCCATCGTTGACAGTTATGACGCAATGGTGTCAAACCAGCCTCACCGCAAAGACATCACCCCCAGCCAGGCACTGAAACGGCTGACCAAACAGGAAGGACTTGATCAGTCACTGGTAAAACAATTTATACAGTGTGTTGGACTGCATCCGGTAGGCTCGCTGGTTCGTCTGGCCAGCGGTAAACTGGGGATGGTATGCCAGGCAGGCACAAGCGACCTCATGAGCCCTGTGGTAATGACGTTCTACAGTGTCAATGGCGGTGGCTACCGGGAGATTAAACGGCTCGATCTGAGCCAGAGCGACGATGAAATTGTTTCTGGTGTGCGTCCGGATGACTTTAACCTCAACCTGCCGAAATTCTTCCGCGAGGTCTTTATTCACCAGGTGCCGGGCTAACCCTGTTGCACACGGCCCTTACCAGTCTGTGAGGGCTGCCATGGTAAACAGTTCATCTTCGAAGGCCAGTACCACATGTTGCGCTTCGATATGAACAATCTGCACGCGGTCGTCGATCCAGTCACCCTCTACCAGCTGTTGGCCGTTAACCCGTACCCACCGGTCGTCTTTTTGCGATGCATACATATGGGCACTGAAACTCATCGTCGGCAGACGTGTCAGCAACCTTACCGGCAACTGGTCCACCCGTGGCATATTCTCATGAACGGTAATTTTGGTTTCAGGCTCTGGTCCACGTTGCGCCTCGTCGTCCATGGCCTCTACGGCTTTATTAAACCGCGCCATTAGCTCCGGTGAAACATCCACATTACTGCTTTGCCGCTCATTTAGTACCCGGCCTTCTGGTTCGGCGGGCGATGAGGAGGGCTGGCTAGCAGCGGTTTGTGTCGGTTCCGGGGTTTGTTGCGCTTTAACAGCGCCCGCACTCGTTGCCTCACGATTGTCAGGCACTTCTTCCTCTGCGGTAACCGTGGTGACTGTGTCGTTTGCTTCAGCCTGCGCATTTTGCTGACTGTCTGGTTGCTGCTTCGGCGCGTTAGAGACCGGTGATTGCGGCTCTGCCACATCGGTATTGGATATCACCGCCGGCGGCTGCGTAACAGGTGATGTGAGCGGCCACCACAGGGAATGTGTCGCCGCTGTGAAACCAATGCAAAGTCCCCCGATTAATACAATCGCAAAAGTGAGGACTTGCTTACCGTATATTTTCCATACCGACGGCAGGCTCTGTACAGTCGGCAGAAACAGGCTACGGTTAAACTGATCGGAGAGCGTATGATCCAGTTTGGCTGAGGTATCATGCTGCCCACGCAACAATGCCTGCGTCTGGGTGCGGTGAGAAACCGGTGCCGCCACTTCCACGGTTTGTTCCGGATCAATCTCCACCTCCTGCACACCCATTTCCGCCAGGCCCTGCACCATGGCGTCGCTGGATACCAAGCCGGATTTACGAATTTTCACCGGGCCGTTTTGCTGGGTGATCTGTACAATCACCATACCCGGCTTCAGCGCCTCTATGCGAACACGATCAGACATACAGCCTCCCGATGCCAAATCCCACGATCACTGCCACCACAAAGCAGGCCACCAGGTAATACTTTTTCTGGCTATGTAAGCGCTGCGCCACCACGTCTTCACCCAGGATCTGCTCGGCCGCGGCAATAAACAGCGACTTTCTGACCACCGCATTTTGTTTGGTAAACGATAGTGTGAGGGCGCGATCACACAACAAATTGATCACCCGGGGAATGCCACCGGTGATCTGATGTACGGCGCGCAGCGTGGCCTTACTAAAGATACTGATATCCCCATTCGCCACCGACAGACGGTGGGCAATATACGAGGAGACTTCGGGAGCGGTTAACGGCAGCAGGTGGTACCGCGCAGTAATACGTTGTGCCAACTGCCGCAACTCGTTGCGTTTGAGTAACTGCTGCAACTCGGGCTGTCCTATCAGTACCACCTTTAACAGTTTTTCACGGTTGGTTTCCAGATTGGTCAACAGGCGCAGTTGCTCAAGCACTTCCGGCATCAGATGCTGTGCCTCATCCACCATCAGTACAGTATTTATACCCGCCTGATGATTTTCTGCAAGTTTATTTAAAATACAGTCGGTAAAATACTTCAGGCT
>CAZDUT010000123.1:6082-8977 GCA_964508695.1 uncultured Alteromonas sp. | reverse complement strand
AAGGAAATGCACCACTTGACGTGATATTTCGGATAGTATTTTACAAAGGAATGATAAGAATGCGTCTATGGTCATTCAGCGAAGAGTGACATGGTGAGTCTCGTTGGTAACGGCTTGCGGCCTTACCACCAACGATGGATGCGCCACGGCTGGCTCCCCGAGTGTAACGTCAGGTAACCACAGGCCTGTTCGCCTCTTCCCAAAACCAGTTAGTGACCATTAAAACAATCTAAAGCGCTGTTTGAGCATGTTTTTATAAGGAAATATCTATGCAAATTGACCTCTTGTTCGAGTATCTGTTTTCGTTTCAGACCCTTCTGCTGGTACTGGTGTTAGTGGCACTGAAATCATCGGTTAAGTTTGTGCCGCAGAATCGCGCGTACCTGATTGAGCGTTTTGGTAAATATACCCGCACGCTTGAAGCCGGCCTTAACTTCATCGTGCCCTTTATTGATCGTGTGGCGGCTGATCGCAGTCTGAAAGAGCAGGCTGGCGATGTCCCCGAACAGTCAGTCATTACCAAAGACAACATTACTCTTCTGGTAGACGGTGTGCTGTACTTCAAAGTCGTGGAACCGTTTAAAGCAACCTACGGGGTTGAAGACTATATTTTCGCAGTCACTCAACTTGCACAAACCACCATGCGCAGTGAGCTGGGCCGCATCGAACTGGACAAAACCTTTGAAGAGCGCGATGCGTTAAACGCCAGTATTGTTACCTCGCTGAATGAAGCGGCGACGCCGTGGGGTGTGCAGGTACTGCGCTACGAACTGAAAGATATTAAGCCTCCTACGACCGTGCTGGACGCGATGGAACAGCAGATGCGAGCTGAGCGGGTAAAGCGTGCACAAATTCTTGAGTCTCAGGGTGATAAAGAGGCTGCTATCAACCGTGCAGAAGGCGATAAGCAGGCGCGGGTATTAGCCGCCGAAGCACAAAAGCAGGAGCAAATCCTGAAGGCTGACGGTGAAGCCCAGGCTATTATTCGCGTGGCAGAAGCGGAAGCCCAGGCGTTGGATACGGTGGGTAAGGCTGCGTCTTCGGAAGACGGTCAGAAAGCCATACAGTTCGATTTGGCCAAAGGCGCTATCAGTGCCAAAGAGAAAATTGCCCGTGAGTCATCAATCGTCATGCTGCCGGATAGTGCTACCGACATCGGCAATGTCGTCGCTCAGGCCATGACCATTGGTAAGCGCTTCAGCAAGGAGGCGGACTAATGGAAGGCATGCTGACCAGCCTGCCCCATTTGCTGCTGGCGATAGGCCTTATCTTGTTAATTGCCGAGTTGGCTTTGGGCTTCTCCACAATCTTGCTGCTAACCCTGGGGCTGTCCTTTCTGGTCACGTCGGCTCTGATGTTTTACGGTGAGATTGAAGAAACGCTGCTCAGTGCCATTCTGAGCATTGCCGTTGCCGAGGTAGTACTCACCTTTTTACTGTGGCGCCCGATGAAACGCCTGCAGGCCGATAAAGCCCCTGCAGCGGTTAAATCAGATTGGATCGGCACCACCTTTGAACTGACAACGTCTGTGGCACCGGGTCAGCCCGGTGAACAGCGCTTTGCGGGCGTTAGCTGGAAGGTAAAGTCCACCGAAAACCTGTCGTCAGGGACCCAGGTGCAAATTGTGAATGTGGAGGTAGGTGTACTACACGTCGAAGCGGTATGACATTTATTGCACCCAGCGGGGCAGCGCACTGCCCTGCTACCCCAGCCACGCGTAGCTGATTTTCATAAATACCGACTTACTGGTTTCAGTGAGTCCCTGCAGTGCATCGTGCTCCACCGCCCCGCTGGACGCACCAACAAAAAACTTGGTAAGAGGATTAAGTTTGTACGAGTAAAGCAACTGACCGTTGAGGCTGCTGCTTTGCGCGTCAACCTCAAAGCGATAATTGTCGGTATTTCGCTGAATATCGGAATAAGCCACGATCAGGCGTAAATATTGCCGCGCATTAAACTGATATGTCATACGAACATCGCTTAACCGGGCGGTAAATAAAGGGGCATCCGCAACGTCCAGATCGCTATGGGTATGACGCAACCTAACCTGCGTATGTTCTCCTAGGTTCATATCCATCTGTGTTTCGCTGTAAATCTGCTCACCTAAGCGGTTATTTGCAAAATCCACCTGATCGCCAACTCGCAGATATTGGCTTAAAAACACATAGGGATTAGGGCGTGTTTCGATATACATACTGTGGGTAACTTCATCAAAACGATCGGTATTACCGGTAACTGCCAGCACGGCATCATCAATGCGCAGACCTACCCGTTCGCGTTCAGTTCGGCCTAGCTCGACAAACGACTGATACCTGCCACGGACGCTCGCGTAAGCTTCCACCTCACGCTCGATCAGCTCGCCCTTGTCGTTATGGGTGATATCCCAGTCACCGTTAATACGGATCCGATTCCACCAGCTGTCGTCATGCCACCACAAATACCCGGCCCCTACCACTGACTTGTGGAAATCAACTTTGGTTTCAAAGCCTAAGTCGGCACGAAAGTCGGCACCATTGGCGTAGTGATCAACCCGTACAAACCAGTCCTTTTGCTCGTGCAGGTAATTTACCCGCCAGGCTTTATCACCGAAACTCCCGGGTTTGTCGGTGCGCAGTACCGTTTCATTTTTGTCCTGTGGCGACTGGCAGTCATTGCTGCAAAAGTCGCGGTATAGCGAAGAAGGATAACGGGTGTCGGAATACACCCACTGCGCGCGCAATGTGTCCTGTCCGGTCAGACGGAATTTCGCGTCCACGCCATTGACGTAATTGTGATACCCGTCAGCCTGACGCAGTGTGGATACCCAGCCAACGGATAAATCCTGGCTGTAATCATAGCGATAACGTATTGCGGCATTTTTAGATTCACTGTCCAGTGTCGCGACACTGGAGCCCA
>CAZDUT010000123.1:0-6072 GCA_964508695.1 uncultured Alteromonas sp. | reverse complement strand
AACATGTCATCCGCGGCAAACATCCCAAAAGTATGTTGGTTCACCTGACCGGTGACCTTTGCACCAACATCGGGGGCATTTATATTGCGGGTGTAGACCAGTGTCTGGTTAGACGAAAAGTACCCGGCATTCTCGACAAAAAACGGCCGCCGCTCGTCAAAATACAGCGAAAAGGTATTGTTTATACTGACCTGTGCAACATCTGACTCGACCTGAGAAAAATCAGGGTTCAAGGTGGCCTGCAATGACACCTGCGGTGTGATCCCCCATGTCACATCAAGACCAGCCTCCGTGGTGGTATCCTGCTGCCAGGAAGCGCCACTCTCAGCGTCCCGCTGTTTACTGCGTCCCAACACCAGCGTCGGGACAATGGCCAGGTTGTTACCCTGTGTTGCGTTATCAAAGCCAGATACGTCACCCATTTGGCAGAGTACACAGGCATTGTCCCGATCAAACGGCAGGTTGGATAATCGCAGCCTATCCTCGCGAGGGTAGAAGCGAACAAACTCAGCCCCCCAGATTTTCTGTCCATCAGATTCGGTAAAGTTCATGGCCCGCAAAGGGATCGCCATCTCCACGATGTAGCCATTCTCTGTAATCTGCCCAGCCGACTGCCAGATGGCATTCCAGCTATCTGTCTCTCTCCCCGTCATTTCATTTTCAATGGCGTCTGCCTGCACCCCATAAGGGTTAACAAAAAACTGATATGCCAGACGTTCGTTGTTGAATGTGTCGAGCTTCAGCCCTACCAGATCATTGCTCCAGATTTTGTCCCGATCACGAAAAAAGGCACTGATTGCATCTGGGTTGGGATCGTTTGCAATAAAACCGACAAACAACGTTTCGCCGTCTTCAAAAATAATTACCTGGGTGTTAACAGGTGCGGCCGTGTTATCGAAGGGCCGGGTAACAAAATCCAGGGAAAGCTTCTTCGCTTGCTGCCACTGCGCTTCATCAAGGTTGCCATCCACCGCAATACGCCCCTTCAGGTAAGGGATAACCAGTTCACCGGCTTGTTCAGAGTTAAACGCCACATCAGCGGATGCCCGCGCTTTCTCATCGGTCTGGCTGGAATTTTCAGCGGAGAGCTCGTCGTCAGACTCTGTGGGTGTGGCAGCGTACAACGCCGGATGGGTTAGCAGCAGTAGGGCAATCAATAAACGCACGATCGCAGATACCTGTTTTTTATTATTGTTAAAGAGGTAAATAATTATGTCAGAACTGAAAAGGCAGCTGGAAAATTAACGATAAAGGCGTTACCTGATGCGATGAGCCTGAGGGACAGATGAAGTCAGATATTTCATCTCACAACCGTTTTTGTTTTTTTGGTAGCCGCGCTACTTTTTAACAAAGCGACAATGTGTCGTGGTTGCATGGGCATGATTTTATGCTACTTACCGGCAAAAGAAGTCTGAACCTCAATATTCGCTGTATAGATAAGTTAATAAAAGACTAAACGTGTACACAACAATAAAACGGATAGCAAGGTGACGGAAAAGAATACGCAGCAGCGTAGTAAATACGATCGACGCAAATCTGTGCCTTATTTACGGGAAGCGCGCCAAACCAGGCTGTTAAAAACGCTTCTGGTTATGGCGATTGTCTATACCCTTTATCTGGCACAATCGTTGTTTATTCCGCTGGTTTTCTCTGCCCTGGTTGCACTTCTGTTAAGTCCGCTGATTCATATTGCGCGCAAGTTCTTCATTCCCAGACCCATATCTGCCTTTATACTGATGGCCGTGTTAGCCACTCCCTTTGGCTTTTTAGGTGTCGAACTGGCTGAGCCCGCAGAGCGCTGGATGCATTCATTGCCAAAAATCGCCGGTGAAGTGACTGATGAAATAGAAGAAATCAGTAAAACTTTTGAAAACGGTCAACAACAAGCGAAACCAAAAGAAGAAGAGAGCGATTCGTTTTTCAGCTGGTTTGAGGATGAAGAGCCTGAGCCAACGGAGACCGAAAAAGAAGAAAATACGGTCACAGGTAAGCTCAAACAAAGTGGTATGGAGATGCTACTCACTGCGCTGGCTGGTGCGCCCCTGTTGCTGGCACAAATATTTGGCAGTGTCATTCTGATCCTGTTTTTGCTGGTGTATGGCCCAGCCGTGTTCAGGGTGGTCATCAGAGACTTCCCGATGGTGACGAACAAGCGTCGGGCGCTGGTGCTGGTCCATCAAATACAAACGCGGCTATCTAACTATATCCTTACCATCAGCATGATCAATGCCTGCCTGGGCCTGGCGACGGCGGTCGTGTTTGTTTTTCTGGAGGTTGACGATGCGCTACTGTGGGGGGCACTGGTTGCACTGCTGAACTTTGTTCCTTATCTGGGAGGACTCATCAGCTTCTCGATCCTGGTGCTGGCTGGCGCCGTGCAATACGGTCTGGTTGCCATGGCCTTTTTCCCTGCCGTGGTATTTTTGTGTATTAATATTCTTGAGGCACAGTTTGTTACGCCGGCGATACTCGGTAAAAGCATGCGGGTAAACCCGCTGGTGATCATAATCTGGCTATCCATTATGGGCTGGTTATGGGGGGTTATCGGCGTGCTTTTGGCGGTCCCAATTCTGGTTTGCTATAAAATTATTCTGGAAAACCTTGGCGTACTGCCGCATTGGGTCAAGCTTATTGAGTCTGGCTGACAGAGAGGGCGTGTTTGCCCTTAGCCTAAATCAATCCCCGAAGCCGTGCCTGTCCGAACGCATTACAGGTGGTAGCGTCTTTAATGATGCCATCTTTTATCCATTGCTCCAGGTTTTCCACACTGACTTTGTGGACAATCAAATCTTCTTCTTCCGCATCCGGCTCTCGCCGCCGCTGGCGCAGGTTTGTGGCCATGAAAATATGGTAACCCTGCTCACAGAAGCCGTACGCCAGATACTGAAACGCGACATGGGTCAGCGTGCCGGCCACCAGACCGGTTTCTTCCTTCAGTTCACCTGCGGCAAGTTCTTCCGGTAATGCGTTGGGGTGCGCTTCCCATGCGCCCTGAGGAAACTCTAGCTGACGCTCACCTATAGGGTAACGAAACTGCTCAACCATCGTTACCATGCCATCTTCAACAGGAATGATCACCGCAAAGTCCGGCTTTTCAACAACCGTGTAAAGACCCTGTTGCCCGCTGGGACGACGGATTTTGTCCTCGCGCAGGGTCAACCACTTGTTACTGTAAACGGTTCGGGATGACTCTGTAGTAATCACATGATCTGCCATGGTAATTCCTCAATTCTAAACGCAAAACGCCGGCCTCAGAGCCGGCGTTTCTGTGTCGTGTGGCTCGAAGCAATCAGATATATTCAACCTCAGCAATCTCGACTTCCACAGCGCCGTTAGGCGTTTGGATAGTAACAACATCGTCAAGCTCTTTACCGATGAGTCCGCGCGCCATGGGCGAATTTACCGAGATCAGGTTATTTTTGATATCGGCTTCATCGTCGCCCACAATACGATAACGGGTCTCTTCCTCGGTCGCCGTATTTACAATAGTCACTGTGGTGCCAAAGATCACCTTTCCGGTGTTTTCCATCTTGGTTACATCAATGATTTGTGCATTCGACAGCTTACCTTCGATATCCTGAATTCGCCCCTCACAAAAGCTCTGCTGTTCGCGGGCAGCATGGTATTCCGCGTTTTCCTTCAGGTCACCGTGTTCGCGGGCCTCAGCAATGGCTTCAATAATACGTGGACGGGTTTTGGTTTTAAGCTCATTGAGTTCATCGCGCAGCATTTGTGCGCCATGCGCTGTCATTGGATACTGACTCATGGATTAAGTCTCACTTTCCTGATTAGTTGTATCGGTGTCTAAGAGAAAAAGTGCGCCTTAAGGCGCACTTTTTTTATTTCTTTATTTTAACAGCATACCTCGTATGCCGGTTATTGTCATTAACCGTTAATACGGGCGTGCAGTTCCTGAACAGAAGCAACCTTATTGCGATCATCGGCCGATTTGGCACGAATAGTCGCGAACGCCGCGTTCATCGTGGTGGTGTATGTCACCTTGTTCAGCAGTGCTTCACGGCGGATGTACATAGAGTCAGTAATCGCCTGACGCCCTTCTGTGGTATTGATGATATACGCATACTCGCCGTTTTTGATCGCATCCACAATGTTGGGACGACCTTCTGACAGCTTGTTTACCACCGTACTCATCACACCGGCATCGTACAGTGTAGTCGCCGTACCGCGCGTTGCTTCAATGCTGAAGCCCGCCTCAGTCAGTGCTTTAGCCAGTTCAATCACCTTCTGTTTGTCGGTATTTCTGACCGACAACAGCGTTTTACCGCTTTTCGGCAATGGTGCGCCAGAGCCCAGGTTGGCTTTAGCATAGGCATCTTCAAATGTATCGCCCACGCCCATTACCTCACCGGTAGAACGCATTTCCGGGCCCAGCAATGGATCCACGCCCTGGAATTTGGCAAACGGCAGCACCACTTCTTTTACAGAGAAGAACGGCGGGATCACCTCTTCAGTTATACCCTGCTCCTGCAGACTGATGCCTGCCATGCAACGGGCCGCTACCTTCGCCAGCGGAACACCGGTAGCTTTGGATACGAACGGCACCGTTCTGGCAGCACGGGGGTTCACCTCAATGAGGTAAACCTCACCATCTTTAATGGCAAACTGCGTGTTCATCAGGCCCACAACACCCAGTTCCAGTGCCATGCTTTTGACCTGCTGGCGCATGGTGTCCTGAATGTCTTTTGGCAGTGAGTGCGGTGGCAGAGAGCAGGCAGAGTCACCGGAGTGTACGCCGGCCTGTTCAATGTGCTCCATGATCCCGCCGATCACGACCTCTTTGCCGTCAGAAATTGCATCGATATCAACTTCAATCGCGTCGTCCAGGAAGCGATCCAGCAATACTGGCGCGTCGTTGGACACTTTCACAGCATCGGTCAGGTAGCGTTTGAGATCTTTTCGGTCGTACACGATTTCCATCGCGCGCCCACCCAATACGTAAGAAGGACGTACTACCAACGGGTAGCCGATTTCTTCGGCCATGTTCAGCGCTTCTTCGTAGTTGGTCACTGTGGCATTCGCCGGCTGCTTGAGCCCCAGCTTGTTAACCATGTGCTGGAAGCGCTCGCGGTCTTCGGCTCGGTCAATTGCATCCGGCGACGTACCCATGATTGGCACACCGTTAGCCTCAAGCGCCCGTGCCAGCTTCAGTGGCGTTTGCCCACCGTACTGAACAATCACGCCTTTAGGCTTTTCTTTGTTCACAATCTCCAGTACATCTTCAAGCGTTACCGGCTCGAAATACAGACGATCAGACGTGTCGTAATCGGTTGATACGGTTTCCGGATTACAGTTAACCATGATGGTTTCATAACCATCTTCACGCATCGACAGTGCGGCATGCACACAACAATAATCAAACTCAATGCCCTGGCCGATACGGTTTGGACCGCCCCCCAACACCATAATTTTATCGCGATCAGACGGGTCGGCTTCGCACTCTTCGTCGTACGTGGAGTACATGTAAGCGGTACTGGTGGCAAACTCGGCCGCGCAGGTGTCCACCCGCTTGTAAACCGGTGTCACGCCAAAGCCATGGCGGGCTTCGCGCACGTCGCTTTCAGCCACTTTCATCAATTCTGCCAGACGTGAATCCGAGAACCCTTTGCGTTTCAGTTTTCGCATGTAATCGGCATCAACACCGCGAAGCCCTTTTGACGCGACCTCTTTTTCGAGCAGGATGAGATCTTCAATCTGAACCAAATACCAGCGGTCGATATTGGTCAGGCTAAACACTTCCTCCACGGTCATGCCTAAACGGAACGCATCACCAATGTACCAGATACGCTCTGCACCTGGCGTACGTAGTTCGTAGCCAATTTTGTTGCGGGCATCCACGTCATCAAGGTCGACCATGGGATCCAGGCCATTGGCGCCCACTTCAAGGCCACGCAGCGCTTTTTGCAACGATTCCTGCTGGTTACGGCCGATGGCCATCACCTCCCCGACCGACTTCATCTGAGTGGTCAGGCGGTCGTTAGCTCCGGCAAATTTTTCAAAGTTAAAACGGGGGATCTTGGTCACAACATAGTCGATGGACGGTTCAAACGATGC
>CAZDUT010000122.1:0-9500 GCA_964508695.1 uncultured Alteromonas sp. | reverse complement strand
CTAAAAAGGCGTTTCACGTGTCGCCATTTAACCCTATGGATATGACCTATCAGTGGAAAATCAGTCCCCCAGGTCAACGCTTATCCATCGCCATGGACTGTGTAAGAGATGAAAAGGAGTTTACCGCAGGACTCAACCTGCACAGGCAACCTTTGAACTCTGGTTCACTGGCACACGTAATGAAACGAACACCAAGTATGACACTGAAAACAGTGGGTGGAATATACTGGCAGGCCTTGAAGCTTTGGCTCAAACGGACGCCTGTGTACTCACACCCGGGAGCAAACCAGGATCAAAAATAATGTCGCAAGGTGAATCAGTACTTATTCAGCAACCCCGGGTATCCTTGTCAAACAGGGTATGTAAGGCGCTCTTTTTAAAGTGCCTGTCTGCGGTGCCCCATGGTGCCATCGCTATTTATGAAAACGGCGAGCTGGTCGCACAGTTTGGTGACACCAATAGTGACTTGAAGGCGAATGTCAATATCCTTGATCCTGACGCGTATCGTCGCCTGATGTTCGGTGGCAGTGTCGCCGCTGGGGAAACCTATATGGAAAATCAGTGGACGACCGACGATCTGACATCGGTAATTTGGATTTTTGCCCGCAACCTACCCACTCTCGACAAGTGGGAAAATAAGTTTAAGTGGCTGTCGATGCCCCTTATGAAAGTTACGCATTTTGCTAACCGTAACACCCGGGATCAGGCGAAAAAGAATATCGAGGCACACTACGACTTGGGTAACCGGCTGTATTCACGGTTTTTGGATAACAGCATGATGTATTCTGCAGCTATCTATCCCGAGCCCCACGCCAGTCTTGCAGAAGCGCAAAGACATAAACTTAAAACCATCTGCGATAAACTTCAGCTCAATCAAAACGACCATTTGCTGGAAATCGGTACAGGCTGGGGCGGACTGGCCGTATTTGCTGCCAAGCACTATGGATGCAAAGTCACCACCACCACTATTTCTGAAGAGCAGCACCGCTATGCACAGGACTGGATCGAAAACGAGGGCCTGGCTGACAAAGTCACACTGCTGAAAAAAGATTACCGCCTTTTGTCAGGTAAGTACGATAAGCTGGTTTCCATCGAAATGATTGAGGCCGTCGGTAAACAATACCTTGGTAACTTTTTCGAAAAATGTACCTCGCTGCTTAAAGACAATGGGCTGATGTTGCTTCAGTCGATTACCATCGACGACAGACGCTTTGACAGCTATGCCAACAGCGTAGATTTCATCCAAAAATATATCTTCCCCGGTGGTTTTTTGCCTTCTCAATTCGAAATCAACGCCCACTTGAAGCGTCACAGCGACCTGATGATCCGTGACTTACAGGACATTGGCCTTGATTACGCCAAAACGCTGGATGATTGGTACCAGGCTTTCTATCGCGCCAAGGAAGCGTTGTTGAATGACGGCTATGATGAACGGTTTGTGCGTATGTGGACTTATTACCTGAAGTATTGTGAGGGTGGCTTTTTAGAGCGGACTATCAGTACCGTACAGCTTTTGCTGAGCAAACCGCAATTCAGGGGTGCTATCGTTCGCTAGTCTTGTTGCGGCGCGCCGGCAGTGGCCGGCCGTTGACATGCCCGTCGTCATGGCAAAACAACTCAATACGGTAAGACAGGTTTGCAATGGCTTGTCAGCAGAGAATATCTGAAACCCACCGCCTCAGGATACTGCAGTGGATTTCAGACGCACAGCGTCCAGGCTCGCCTCTGCTTCTGATACCCTACTGTCCGTCCTCAATAACCGATATCGGCTTGGACACCATGGGTTTGCCCTGATTGATATTTATTTCGACGCGACGGTTACGAGCGCGATCATCTGCCGTTTTGGCGTCCTCCACCAGCGGTTGTGTATCAGCCTTACCCACCACCTGTAAGCGAGACTCGTCAAAGCCTGGCGCTTTGCGCATCGCTTCAGCGACGGCAACTGCGCGCTGCGCGGACAGATCCCAGTTTGAACTGTAAAGTTCGTTGGCAATATGCTGCCCGTCGCTGTGACCAGCGACCTGAATTTCACCCGGTACATCGGCAAGTAACTGGCCAATTTTTCTCAGTACCGGCTGAAACTGTGGTTGCAGGAACGCAGAGCCTGCCGAAAACGAGCCATTCTCACGGATCCGGATCGTCAACTGCTGTCCCAACGATTCCATCTCAATGGCGCCGTCAAGGATTTCCTTTTGCAGCTGCTGGGCAATTTTCTTCATCAGCTCATTGGCTTCAGATTCGTCGGCACTCTGGTTCGCCGACGCAGACTGCGCATCAGCCGTTTGCCGCGACTGGCCTCCTCGCTGGGTGCCGCGCTGTTTTTGTCTGCCTCCCGCGGAGTCCTCGTCGCCAGCCTGAAACTCCAACATTTGCTGGGTCATTTCTATGGTCTGTTGCTGTATGGTTTCAATCGGCGTCGGATCCGGACGTCCAGGTCTGAACTCCATCGCAATCACACTGGTTCCCTTGGGAATATCTTTAACTTCGATTTTATTTTGTACGCCAAATGCAAACTTCATTGAGCCTGCAATTTGTTTGAATTTCAGAACATCCATTTCTGAAAACGCCAAGAGCAGCACGAAGAAGCACATTAGCAGCGACATCAAATCAGCAAACGTCCCCATCCATGCTGGGAGCCCTTCGGGAGGGCATTTTGGGCACTCGTCTTCTTCAATCGCCATACTTAATCATCCTCACCGGTACCACGCTTATTCGCAGCCAGGTAGTTTTTAAGGATACCTTCAATGACGCGCGGGTTCTGGCCATCTGCGATGCCTACAATGCCATCTAAAACCAGTTTTTGATTCAGTTTTTCCTCTTCTGCACGGTTTTTAAGCTTAAGCGCAATCGGCAGGCACACCACGTTTGCCAAAAAGGCCCCGTACAGCGTGGTTAATAGTGCAACGGCCATGGCCGGACCTATCGCTTTGGGGTCATCCATATTCGACAGCATGGCAACCAGACCAATGAGCGTACCAATCATTCCCATGGCAGGCGCGACGTCTCCCATGTTTTTAAATATAGTCGCCCCGAACTCATGGCGCTCGGTTGTCATTGAAATGTCTTTACTCAGTGTTTCCCGCACCACTTCAATATCATGGCCATCTACCAGCATATCGACGCCTTTTTGCATAAAGGGATTATCAATATCGGCTTCTTCCAGTGCCAGAAATCCCCCCTTACGCGCTGCATCTGCCATTTCAACAATTTTCTCGATCAGTGCTTCAGGCGAATCAATCTTAAACATGAATGCCTTACCGGCAATCTTACCCGCGCCGAAAAACTGGCCCAGCGTAAATTGCGACAACACTACAAATAAGGTCCCACCAAATACAATCAATACGGAGGGAACGTTGATAAACATGGCCATATTGCCGCCCAGAATCATGGCCATCACCACGAATCCGATTGCCCCTAACATGCCTATGACGGTTGCTAAATCCACTACTCATCCTCTTATTCTGCAGACGCATTTATTGTTATACCGGCTCCAGTCGGGCAACTGTTACGCCGTCAGCTATTCTATCGGCATTGTTTAAGATTTCTATAACCTTGTGTGACATTTCAGGTGTCGCGGCAATAACTCAGCATTGCCGTGAGATACCTATTGGTGTACTGCAAGCCCCGCTTGTAAAGCCCTTTACAGCCCCACAAAACAATTTGACCCACCTGCGCCCCTCGGTTAATGTGCGCGTAACTTTTTTGAGAATAAGGAAGCGTCCATCGTGACTGATAAGCCGTCGACTCCCTCTTTTGAAGACACGCTCGCCGAGCTGGAAACCATTGTTAACGATATGGAAAATGGCGACCTTCCGCTTGACCAGGCGCTGGAAAAGTTTGAGCGTGGTATCAAACTCTCACGCCTCAGCCAACAGTCACTGGAAAACGCGAAGCAAAAAGTACAGATCCTTTTAAAAGAAAATGGTGATGAGTCGCTATCGGACTTTGCTGAGCCAGACTCACCAGATTCGCCGTAAGGAAATTGCGGTCGCGTCCTTTAACGGAATTAAACATGACAATTACTGCGTTACACCAACAGGTTAAAGCGGATACCGACCAGGCCCTGCTGGATAAATTAGCGTCTTTGCCAGACCATGCCCCGGCTCTGAAACAGGCCATGCGACATGCATTACTCGCTGGCGGCAAACGTATGCGTCCGCTTTTGGTCCATGCCATCGCTGAGGTACTTGATGTAGATGAAGCAGATCGTATGGCGATAAGCACGGCTGTGGAATGCATACATGCCTACTCACTGGTACACGACGACCTGCCGGCCATGGACGACGACGATCTTCGTCGCGGCCAGCCTACCTGTCATATCGCATTTGATGAAGCCACCGCCATATTAGCCGGTGATGCCTTACAGACAATGGCATTTTCAATCATTGCTGATGCGCCACTAAGTGATCATGCCCATCCCCGCCGCGCCGGGCTGGTTTCCATGCTGGCAAGAGCATCAGGGTATCTGGGTATGTGCGGCGGTCAGGCAATTGATTTAGCGTCGACGGGACAGACCGTAACGGCCGAAACACTCACACAGCTACATTCGCTGAAAACAGGCGCGTTGCTGAGAGTCTGTGTAGAAATGGTGACCCATATCCGCGATGATCTGGATCCTGCTCACCGTTCGGCACTGATTCGATTTGCAGATGCAATAGGGCTGGCCTTCCAGGTTCAGGATGATATTCTCGACGTCGAGGGCAACAGCGATAAAATTGGCAAACCTGCAGGCTCCGATCTGGCGTTGGGCAAAAATACTTATCCCGCGCTGCTTGGCATCGATGAAGCAAAGGCTGAACTGGGCCGTCTTCACCAACGCGCGCTTCAAGCCTTACAGGGTTTACCCTACAATACGCAACTGCTGGTCGCATTTAGCGAACTAATGGTTAAGCGCGATCACTGATTGCGTACCACGTCACAAGCTTAAGACAATAACAATGAGTTTAGATATACAGCATTATCCGACACTGGCACAGGCCCAGTCTCCGGAGCAGCTTAGAAAGCTTCCACAGGACAAGCTAAAGACCTTGTCAGATGAATTACGGGAATACCTGCTCAATTGTGTGAGCCAGAGTAGTGGGCACTTTGCATCCGGGCTAGGTACCGTAGAGCTGACCGTGGCGCTTCACTATGTGTACAACACCCCCTTTGATCGCTTGCTATGGGACGTCGGCCACCAGGCCTACCCACATAAGATCCTGACCCAGCGTGCTGAACGTATGTCGACGATCCGTCAGAAAGACGGCTTACATCCGTTTCCGTGGCCTCCCGAAAGCGACTACGATACGTTTGCCGTAGGCCATTCCTCCACGTCGATCAGTGCCGGACTGGGGATGGCTGTGGCTGCGCACAAAGAGGGCGCCGGCCGTAAAGTGGTCTCGGTCATCGGCGACGGCGCCATGACCGCAGGAATGGCATTCGAAGCACTCAACCATGCAGGCGACATTAACAAGGATATGGTTGTTGTACTGAATGATAATGAAATGTCGATTTCTGAAAATGTCGGTGCATTGAACAGCCACTTAGCACGCCTGCTGACCGGCAACTTTTTTAATACCATTCGTGATGGCGGCAAGAAGCTATTAAGTAATGTGCCGCCCATCAAAGAATTTGCCAGTCGTGCCGAAGAGCACATAAAAGGCATGGTGGTACCTGGTACCATTTTCGAAGAATTGGGCTTTAATTATATTGGCCCTATTGATGGCCATGATGTGAACGCCGTCGTGGATACCCTGCGCAACATGCGTAATTTTAAGGGGCCGCAGCTTCTGCATGTCGTGACCCGAAAAGGTAAAGGCTACGCCGTTGCCGAGGAAGATCCGATAAAGTTCCACGCGGTTCCAAAGTTTAACCCTAAAGATAATGCTCTGCCCGTTTCAAAACCTGGCGCACCAACGTTTTCAGCGATATTCGGGCAATGGCTGTGTGATATGGCCAAGCAGGATCCGAAGCTTATGGCCGTCACTCCGGCTATGCGCGAAGGCTCGGGTATGGTGAAGTTTTCCCAGGAATATCCGGAGCAGTACTTTGATGTTGCTATTGCTGAACAGCATGCCGTGACCTTCGCAGCCGGCCTGGCCAAAGACGGGTACCATGCCGTTGTTGCCATTTATTCCACGTTTTTACAACGCGCCTACGATCAACTGATCCACGATGTGGCCTTGCAAAACCTGCCGGTGCTGTTCGCCATTGACCGGGCCGGTATTGTCGGTGCCGACGGCCCCACGCACCAGGGTGCTTTTGACATTGCCTATTTGCGCTGCATTCCCAATATGATCATTATGACCCCCTCTGACGAGGATGAATGCAGAAATATGCTTTATACCGGGCATACCGCAGGTAAGCCGGCAGCAGTACGCTACCCACGCGGTGCAGGTATTGGTACGGAAACACAGGCTGACATGAAGGCGCTGGAGCTGGGCCAATCACGCTCGCTGCGACAAGGCAGCAAGGTGGCCATCCTTAACTTTGGTACGCTGCTGCCCTATGCGCAGGAGGCGGCTGAGTCGCTGGACGCTACCCTGATAGATATGCGCTTTGTAAAGCCGCTTGATGAAGACGCCATTGAGGCTGCCGCCCGGGAGCATGATCTGATCGTCACGCTTGAAGACGGCTGCCGCAAGGGCGGTGCCGGCACAGCGGTGATGGAGCATCTTCAGGACGTGGGCCTGCTTACCCGCGTGCTGACAATTGGTCTGCCTGACAGCTTTATTCTGCAGGGTACGCAAAAAGAAATGTACGAGGAGCATGGCCTGGATACTGCCGGTATCATCCGTAAAGTCAACGACGTGCTATAACCTTTCCGTTTTTCCCCGTTATCAGGCCGGTCATTCAGTGACCGGCTTTTTTTGTCTCGTTTTACCTTTGTTGATTTCGCACAATAGCGCTGCGTCATCCTTCTGCTACGTTTAATACACGATCCGCAGTCAACAAACGCTATGGATGACATTCTGACTACCACAGGCGGCGCACTTGGCGGCCTGGGCATTTTTATTCTAGCTATCGGCATGATGACCGAGGGGCTTAAAACGGCGGTCGGCCCCGGGCTTCGCCATGTTCTGGCTAACTGGACCCGTACGCCAGCGCGCGGCATATTCGCCGGTTTTATGATGACTGCAATTGTGCAGTCCTCCAGTGCAGTCACTGTGGCATCGCTGGGCTTTGTAAACGCCGGTTTAATGAACATGCGCCAGGTACTGGGCGTGATTTTTGGTGCCAATGTCGGCACCACAATGACAGGCTGGCTGGTTGCCGCTGTCGGCTTTAAGTTTGATATTCAGTATTTCGCGCTGCCGCTTATTGGCATCGGCATGATCCTGAAGCTCACCAGCTACTATGGCCGGTTGTCGTCGGCAGGCCAGGTGTTGGTGGGGTTTGGCTTATTTTTCCTGGGGCTGGATGTCCTTAAAGAAGCGTTTGATTCGTTTACCCAGGTTTTTTCGTTCACACAAATGACCGCGGGCGGGATAACCGGCGTGATCCTTTACCTGTGTGTCGGTATTGTGATGACTATTCTGACACAATCCTCCAGCGCCTCCATTGCCCTGACCATCACCGCTGCATCAAGCGACATCATCGGGCTATATGCCGCCGGCGCCATGGTGGTGGGCGCGAATATCGGCACCACGTCTACTGCAGTGTTTGCCGCTATCAGCGCCACGTCTGCAGCCAAGCGGGCGGCCGCTGCGCAGGTCCTGTTTAATCTCGGTACTGCGGTGATTGCGCTGTTGCTGTTACCGGTTATGTTCTACCTTATTTCCCTGCTCAGTGAGACAATGCAGCTCAGCACCCGGCCGGCTGTGGCCCTCGCGTTGTTCCATACGTTATTCAACATCATGGGGCTGGTTGTGTTTTACCCTTACATTTCAAAATTGGCAGACTGGCTGGAAACCCGTTTTCTTAGCTGGGAAGAAAAAGCCTCCCACCCCAGGTACATCGACAACACTGTCTTACGCACACCCGATCTCGCCGTGTACGCCATTATCAATGAACTCAGCGAACAGCAGCAGCGGGTGCTCACGTTATATCAGCTTGCGGCATTTGAAGCGCTTCACGACATGCGGCAGTTCCGCCGTCAGGTAAACGTGATTACGTCGCTGAACGGCCAGATTTCGCACTTCATTGTCAGTCTTGAGAGCGCATCACTGACAGACGAGACCACTGAGCAGCTGGCCACCCTCATGCGGGTGGAGCATTACCTGGCGGAATGCACTCAGGCAACCGAAGCGCTGGCATCAGCCTGGGCGTTTCATGCTGCGTTGCAAAACAGGCAACTGCGCGCTGATCTGCTGGCGTTTTTTAAACAAATCTACAGCGGCATGTGCATCTCAGGGGGGGCGGGTAAGCCCGATGGGTCGGCGGATGGTATGTCCCTGAGTGAACTCGAAAAAGCTCATAAAACACTTAAAGCACGATTAATCATGGCGGGAACCCAGAGGGAGATCGACATTGATCAAATGACGGCCGCGCTCGAGTGTATTCACGACGCCTGGCAGGTGGCCAAAAACTGGGCAAAAGCCGCACACCGCCTGGGTTACCTGAGCGCCATGCTGACACCGCCAGCAGAGTTTCAGGCTAGTACGCCACCCCAACCGGCAACAGACAACCACTAAGGAGAGCAACATGGCAACACTAACATTTCTGGGCGCCATCGAACGCGTTACCGGCTCTATGTACCTGCTTGAAACACCCAAGAGTACGGTGTTACTCGATTGTGGACTGTTCCAGGGCGGACGGAAGGTGGAAGCCAGTAACCAGGATCCGTTCGCCTTTTCAGTCAGCGACATCGATGCTGTTGTGCTCTCTCATGCTCACCTCGATCACTCAGGACGGCTACCGCTATTGGTAAAAAAAGGTTACCGGGGGCCAATTTATATGACCTCTGCGACCTGTGATCTTATTGAGGTCATGCTGAACGACGCGGCATCGCTGCAAATGCGTGATGCCGAATGGGAAAACAAGCGGCGGCGACGGGCTGGCAAAAAGGACATAGAGCCGTTATACACGCTTGAAGATGTTGCACAAACGCTAGACGCCTGTGAGGGATTAGCTTACGCCTCGCCTACTGCAATCACGGAGGACATTCAGCTGACCTTGCAGGAAGCGGGTCATATTCTGGGGTCATCGATTGTTGAGCTAAACCTCAGTGATAAAACACCGGCGCGCAAGCTTGTATTCTCCGGCGATTTGGGCAACGCCCAGGCTGCACTGTTGCGCGATCCCGCCTATATCCAAAGTGCCGATGTGGTGTTAATGGAGTCGACCTACGGCGATCGCGAGCATCGCTCAATGCAGCAAACACTGGATGAGTTCGAAGAAGTGCTAACCCGCGCCTCGGCTGATGGTGGCAATATTCTCATCCCGTCTTTCGCCGTCGGCAGAACCCAGGAGATTATTTTCCGCCTGGGCGAGCTATACCAGAAAGGAAAACTTCCCCAGCAGCTAATTTGTCTGGACAGTCCCATGGCTATCGCAGTAACTGAAATCTACCACCGTTATCA
>CAZDUT010000121.1:0-9500 GCA_964508695.1 uncultured Alteromonas sp. | reverse complement strand
GTAAAGTCGTTTTATTAGACGTCACGTTATATTCCTTCTATTAGAGCCGCAACCGCTCAAATACGGTGAATTAAACATGTACCACCTGGTTTTCAGGTGTTTAAGTATAGACGTGAAAAACTAAACCGGAAGTCGCAACGGTTAATCGGCTACCGATAAAGTCGCTGTACGTTTAAGCGGCATGCGTGCGTGAGACTACTTATATAACGGGGTAGAGCAGGCACCGAAGGCTAGTATGGGGATGCAATTAAAAAGCGCACGGTGTGCAGGTGCGCTTTTTGCGGTGAGCAATGGCCGTGAGAGATTATGCTAACGGTACGCGATGATTACTGCCCGTATTCGGCCAGTACTTCATCAATAAAGCTCATTGCATCCTCTGTGTCGGTGCGGTAGTTAAAGTCATTACCAACACAATTCCCGTTTTTCGCCCAGCCAAATGACGTGACGGCCACCACCACATTACTGTCTTTGTAGAAGGTCGGACCGCCACTGTCACCATAGCAAGTGCCGCCGCCGACACCTGGATTGTTTGAGAATTTCGCACTGGCTTCACCATCGCCATTTAAATAGCTGTTTACTTCAAGCAAGCGAACTGTGCCCTTGTACTTTTCATATTCGCTCATTTGGGTTGGAGGCAGCGTGCCTTGCTGACCGTATCCGACAACTTCAAATGATTGTCGATCTCTGCCTTTCAGGTTTTCTAAAAAATCTGATGGTGGCAGCGACCCAAAGCCGTTGGGTGGGTAGTAAGGCTCCGCAAGAATGACCACACCAATATCATAGGTCATGGGAAACTCACCGTAATCGGTCCACAATGGGTGGGCGATCACTGTTTCAGTCGCCATCCACTCAGCATCAAACCAATCCTGTAGTGCTCCATAGTTGCCAATGCCCGACAGCGCATTATCTTCAAAACGGACATAGGTAATATCGTTGATACTCCCTGCGCCAGAAACGCAATGCGCGGCGGTTAACATGACTCGCGGGGCTATTATTGTTCCTGTGCAACTAAAATAGCCGACACCATTTTGGACGAAAAGGAGTGTTCCTACATTGGGATGCTCACCATTATCGGGCTCTCCCCATGTAACGGCATGACTGGCAGCCGACATCATGGCGGCACATACCACTAGTGACTTTGTTAGATTGTGAAGCATGATCTTACCCTTCTTTGTTTGGGATGAAAGAACAATTGCATACAACGTTGTCAGGTCGCCGCTGGTTGTGGCGCAGGAGCCTGTTGATTCCTGCAGGGGAGGCCTGAAATACGAACAGGATCAAGTGTAGTCAAATTTCGGAAAATAAGGCGACGGTTATAACCTTTGTACAGGCAATAAATGGCCCTGTTTTAGGTTAATATATCTTGTTGCGGGTAAAACAATGTTCGGGGTAGTATTGGAAGGCAATATAGCTGTGAGTGAATATGCATACCTTAGCGTGTAGCTTTCTTCTGGCAAGGATATGGATAGGTCAGCTAATCTGTCGATGGTGTTGATTGTAATGATCAATAAAGTAATGGATCTACGAATTAAATTTCTTTCATCCGTGATTGCACCAAATTTACGGCAACTAAGTATCAGAATATACAGCCCCAGTTTGTGGGTACAGCCGTAACTTATTTAGTCTGGTGTATTGGTTGGTTAGTGTGCTTTTTGATGGACGTAAAACGCGTGCATTGTTTTGAAAGTCACACTGATACACCCAACTTGTCAGCAAGTGGTAAAGATGACTAGGTGCACGGTGGCAGGGAATACCAACACCCTAATAAAGAATATATAAAGGAGCACCTATGGAACTCTCCAAAACTGCACTGGCGCTCGCGCTAATTTTATCTCTTTCTGCCTGTGGTGGCGGTGGCGGCGATGGCGGTACGTCAGACCCTAACCCCACACCACCTACCGATTCTGATGATGGCTCTGATCAGCCTGATCAGGACGAAGAGCAACCTCAAAACAGTGCGCCGGTCGCGTTTAATGATTACGGCCAGACAAACAATGATCAGGGCGTGAACCTAAATGTACTTGATAACGACTCAGATGATGACGGTGACGAGCTGACACTGGACGCCATAACAGTAGAACCGGTCAATGGCACAGTGGCAATCGATGGAAACGTGGCAGTTTATACGCCAAATGTCGGTTACTATGGCATGGACTCGTTTTCTTACCGAATCAGTGACGGGGAACATACCGCTGAGGGCAAAGCGACCATCACTGTTGGTCAGGAAGTCGTTGTCGAAGGCGTCGTTGCCGACTCTCTGGACGGCGAGGTAAAAGTCAGCGTCGACCTGGGTGACGAAAAAGTGTCGACGATGTCTGACAATGAAGGGCGTTACGAACTGTCGTTTGTCGTAACCAAGCCTCACGACATGATTACGCTCAACAGTGAGCAAAAAGCAAGTGGTATGACGCTGAAGCTGGCTTCAGTACTGGGGTCCAGCGAGTCTTTAACTCAGTCCGCTGCCAGCCAGTCGAACCGGCGTCTTAGTGACTCGTTCCTGCCTAAAACCACCCTCTCTTACTTGTCTACGGCGCTATGGCTCTATTATGAGGACCAGCGAGGTGACAGCGCAGCAAGTCTTGAAGACTTCCAGGACTTTGTTCGCACGCTGAACCTGGTACAGGCGTTAGACACCGCAAGCTTTATGAAAGTGACCGCGACTAATGCTGACTATGACGTGGGAGACGCCAACGATAACATCTCGTTCTTCTCGGAATCTGGTGCGGCTATTGAAGATACGATCTTTGATCACCTGATGGCGAAGGGGGCGGTAGACCAGACCGGCGAATTCTCTGCGGCGTATGAAGAAGCGTTTAATCAAGCCCGTACAGAAATGATCAAGAATACCCGACTTGCAAATGCAATTAGTGACAGCGAAGTTGCAGGCAATATTTGGGCGCAGGTTCGGGTAAGAGGAGATTTCTCCGCCGAGACCGACAAAGCACTGACATTTAATAGCGACGGCACGGGCACCGAAACCGGTTTATGGTCTGACTGGAAAGCCACCCGGGTTGAAGACTTACCCTACAGCTGGTCACTGAGCGATAGCGGTACAGTGCAAATTAGCTATGAAGACAATAGCAATGGCTTCACTTTCTCCTGTAACGGTGACGAACGGTACGCGCTGTTCTCAGAAGAAGCATTACTTAAAGCGCAATCAGTGTGTTCACTGGGCAGCGTCAATGTTATTCCCGGCTTCAAAACCAAAAAGTCGATGGAGCTGAGTAAGATCACAAGCGTTGAAGGCATGACGCACTTCCAGGCTGAGTCACAGTATGAATATACCATGGCGTTGAGCCAGTTTAATCTGGAGGGACTGGAAGATTATACCGCGCAGGACACTGAACTGGATGTCAGAACCTATGCGACCGATCCACAGTCAGTACCTGTTGATGAGGACATGCTAACCGCTTCCCGCTGGACGGTTACCGTTCCCTCTACCATGGAGTATACGTTGCCGGCTCCGGGTGATTTAGTCTCGTTCTCGGGCTATTTCCCAGACCTGATCAACTTTATGGATTCAGGCGCCTTCACCTCAGAAAATACCAGCCAGGACGGTACCTGGACGCTGAGTGATGGAGCAATTAAGCTGAATTTCGCCTCTGACACAGTAACCGTTAAACCGTTTTTGCAGACAGAGAGTTCGCTGCTGACCTTGGTGACGATAGAAAACGATACTGAAGCCTTCACTTTCGTTTCAGAAATGGTGCAGGAAGACACCGCTTCACTGGAAAGCTTTGACCTGACTCATGAGTTACCTGTACTTTGGAGTAGTTTGTCACATTGTCCTGTAGAAGGCTGCTGGACATTTGGCAAAATGAAGGCTCGTAAGTTTGCAGGCTTTTCGTTTAGTGATGACGGCACGATGGCATGGCTGAACGCCAACCAGGATAATACCGCCTTTGAGCGCGCATCACCGGAGTCAACGGTTACGTGGCAGCGTGATGGTAACTTCATCCGCATTGATGGGCGTGGTATGTACGATGGTGATACGTTCCTTGAATACCGCACGTGGGAGCTGATTCAGGTGACCGACGATGGTTGGGTAAAAGTGATTGAGCGTTACTCAATTCATCTTTTCTACGCTGACGAAAATCAGCCGTCAGAGTCGTTTATTTATAAGCCGCATATTGAAACACTGCGCCTGACGGATCTGTCTGAAGAATTCCCTAACATGTGGAGCCAGACAGTTGCGAATGGCGGCTAGTCATTAGCACAAATGGCTTAGTTTAAAGACATGTAACGCAGAAGCCGGGTCTTGTTACCCGGCTTTTTTGTGCCTGTCTGCAAAGCAGCCAGCCTGCCAGCCAAACAATCCCTCGATGAGGAGCAGAGGATCATTGCGCAATAAATCCCTACTTGGTTTACGCTTTACCAAAAGAGGAGCAGACCGATGGAAGAAAACCTGATTGAGAAAACGGGCAAGTCGTTGTCGCAGTGGAAGTCTGAGCTGGCTGAAAAACAATTTGATAAGCATGGCGAGATCATGTCGTACCTAAAGCAACACTGTGGCGTCAGCCATGGCTACGCTAACTTTATTGCGCTTAAGTTTCGTGAGTCAGACGCAGCTAGCTACACCAATGACGAGCTTATTGCTGCGCAATATACCCGGAAAGAGGGGTTACTCCCAACCTTTGAGATACTGCGTAAGGTAATCATGTCATTTGGTGACGATGTTGAGGAAGTGCCAAAAAAGGCTGCGGTATCGTATCGTCGAAAGCGCCAGTTTGCGTTGGTAAAGCCGGCGACGAAAACACGCATGGATATTGGTCTTAAGTTTACGGATCGTGCCGTTGAAGGCAGACTTTTGGACTCAGGTCCCTTTGGAACCATGTGTACCCACCGGATAATTCTGAATGTGGGCGATGATGTCGATGATGCGCTTGTTACCTACCTTCGCGCCGCCTATCTGGAAGCTGGCTAGCGCAGTTGGTGCGCAGTGTCCTGAGTGCGTTGTGCAAAAATGTCCGGTGCAGCTGAGCTACCCGGCGAAGCTGAACATATATCGCTATAAAACGACCTGTTAACGCTTTTGCCCGCCTTTGACCTGACAATAACAACGAACAGTGCCATTCTCAGCCTTAAAAATTGAGATACATTATGCCGTTTATTCACGCACTGTTACTGATACTCGCACTACTGTTTACTGCCACAGCCTCGGCCGGTGTAAATCCCGATAAATGCTTTGCCAATGGTTGGACGAAAGCACAGCTTGTCGCTTTACCAAAAGCAGACACGGTCCCTGACAACTTGCAGTCTTTTGCTCGCCAGCTCAGGCATTGCCTGGCATCTCACGACCCGCAGCTTCGTGATAATACCGCTTTCACCTTGCTTAGTGCATGGATGCGAAACAATCTGTTGACGAAAACCACGCGTGAGATGCTCCTTACTCAGCTTACCGATGATCTGAACAGTCAGGATGCTCAGGAACATGGCGTGTACCTGCCCTTTGCTTTGCTGGTGGTATCTGAAGTGCTGCGGACCGATCGTAACTCGCCATTTCTGGACCACCAACAACGCGATAATACCATTACAACGGTACGCACTTATCTGGCTTCGCTTGAGGACTACCGTGGCTTCAGCGATGACGCAGGCTGGCGTCACAATGTGGCTCATGGGGCCGATGTGTATCTGCAACTGGCATTAAACGACCGCGTCACCCCGCCTCAAATTAGCGCGATGGCCCACAGTCTCGCACAGCAGGTTAATCCGAAACGCTTACACTTTTATCATTACAACGAGCCGCAACGCCTGGCCCGTGCGGTCGCCTACCTTATGTTACGAGACGCCCAGCCAGTCACTTTCTGGCAAGACTGGCTGGAAAAGGTGGCATCACCATCACCTTTTGCACAATGGGGGGCGGTGTTTAATTCACAGGAAGGGCTGGCTAAGCGTCACAATACCCGTGCATTTTTGCTGGAGTTACATCAATTGATTAGTAGTTCGCAAAACGCCCGGCTTATGATGTTGAGTGAACTCACCGCATCTGCGTTGCAGGAAAGCGCGTAATCTGCGAATCGACGGTTGACTTATGCGCAGATAAGAGGGACTTAGCCGCTTATCCCACTCTCAGACATGCTTTTTCTTAATTGATTAAGAAAGTGCTTTTATTCTTGCCGAACGCTGCTAGTATTTCACAAGTCATTCACAATTAACGGAGCATAAGATGCGTTTATTGGCTGGAATTATAAGTTCGCTCGGTGTGGCTGTGTTCACCGCGCAAGCAGCAGAGTTTTCGGTATCTTCGCCTGATGGCGAGACAACCTTTACCTTTTCAGATGCAAATGATCTGGCGCACTACACGATTGAGTACCAGGGCGATACGCTGATCCGTCCGAGTAAGCTTGGCTTCACATTTGAGAAAGCGAAGCCTATGTATCGTCACTTTAAAGTGGAAAAAGTGTCTCAGGACAGCCACGACAGTACCTGGGAGCAGCCCTGGGGCGAACAGCGCGTGATTAGAAACCACTATAATGAACTCGCAGTCCGCTTCACACACACCGAAGATGCTGAGCGTAATTTTGTAGTGCGCGCCAGGGTATTTGACGATGGCGTGGGCTTTCGCTACGAAATGCCGGATAACGGCGATATTGCAATTACCCGTGAGTTAACCCAGTTTCACCTCACCGACTCACACCGTGCAACGGCCTACTGGATCCCCGGTCAGTCGCAGCAACGCTATGAGTATATCTATCGTGAAACTGCCTTAAATGATGTCGACCTGGCTCACACCCCGTTTACGGTTAAATACCAAAGTGGCACCCACGTGGCTATTCACGAAGCCGCGCTGGTTGACTATGCCGGTATGAGCCTGCAGCACATGGAAATGGGGCGTTTTGAAGCTAAGCTGGCACCGCGATCTGACGGCACCCTGGTTCATCAGTCGGGCAGTTTTACTACGCCCTGGCGCACCATCACAATTGGCGATGAAGCGGTTGACCTTATTAATAGCTACATTGCGCTTAACCTTAACGAGCCTAACAAGCTGGGAGATGTAGATTGGGTCAACCCGGGTAAGTATGTCGGTATCTGGTGGGGGATGCACATTAGCAAATTCAGCTGGGGTTCCGGAGAAAACCATGGTGCGACGACCGAGCGGACTATTGAGTATATGGACTTTGCTGCCAAGCATGGCTTTGATGGTGTGCTGGTCGAAGGCTGGAATAAAGGCTGGGATGGTGACTGGATGGCTAACTCAGAAATATTCTCATTTACTGAAAGTTATCCCGACTTCGACTTAAAAAAGGTTACTGATCACGGCAAAGAAGTCGGGGTTAAATTAATCGGTCATCACGAAACGTCCGGTGGGATCACCAACTACGAAGAACAGATGGAGGATGCATTTGCCCTGTATCAGAAGCACGGTGTAGAGCAGATTAAGACCGGCTACGTAAACTACGGACAGAACCTTAAAGTGGTAGATGACAACGGAATTATGCGCTACGAGTTTACTGACAGCCAGCCCGTGGTGAATCACTTTGTGCACAACGTGAAAACCGCCGCGAAATATCAGCTTTCTATCAATACCCACGAGTCAGTAAAAGATACGGGACTTCGTCGCACTTACCCCAACTGGATTGCCCGCGAGAGTGCAAGAGGGCAGGAGTATAATTCGGGCTGGTCAGCGCCTAATCCTGCAGAGCATGTGCCGATGCTGGCGTTCACCCGAATGCTGTCAGGGCCGATGGACTTTACCCCAGGGATCTTCAACCTTGACTACAAGCGTGAGGAAAATGGTGGTATGGAAGCGGGAGCGGGCGACGTGATGCGGCCTATCTCTACGTTAACCAAGCAACTGGCCGAGTATGTGGTGCTGTATAGCCCCATTCAGATGGCGGCAGACTTGCCCGAAAACTATGAAGCAAAACCTGATGCGTTTCAGTTTATAAAAGACGTACCTACTGATTGGGAAGAAACCCGGGCACTTCAGGGGGAAGTGGGGGATTTCGTGGTCATTGCGCGTAAAGAGAAGAAGTACCGCAATTTTAGTGGCCGTGACTGGTATCTGGGGGCCATTACGAACGAGGACGCCAGGACGGTTTCAGTGCCGCTATCATTTTTAGATGAGGGCGTATCTTACGAGGCGCAGATTTATCGTGACAACAAGCAAACTGACTGGCGCGATAACCCTTATGCTATGACCATTGAGACAAAAAAGGTGTCTAAAGGAGACGAGCTGAAGATACGTCTGGCGGCTGCGGGCGGCCTTGCAATTCGGTTTAAGGCACTGTAGATGACAAAAGGGAGGTGCCGGCCCGGCATCTTCCTAATGTGCCCGCACCAGCGGCGCACCCCGCATGATTTGTGAGTAGCAACTTAACTGACAAAATGCCTCCGGTAACCTATCCAGGCTCGCCCCCAGAATCATGCCACTCAGTGCGCCTCGGGTGGCGGAATCGCCGCCAGCGAGCACGTTTTGTTCGAGTGCCTGCCAGAAATTATTCTGAAACCGAAAAATCAATAGCATGGTCGCGGCAAACGCCGAATCCACTTTGCTATCAGTCCCCAGGGATACAAGTGCTTCGGGGGCGGTAAGCTCCGTGCCTTGCTGAGCAGCATCAATCAGCGGTGCCAGTGGGCTGGTACTGGGCAGCGAGGCAGATTCTGCATTAATAGCTGCCACGACGTCCTGACCATGCTTCACACGGTAGGCAAGTTTGGTGAGAAACAGTGCCGCCGCGACCACGGTCGGGTGACTATGCGTCAGCCGGGTCTGAGCTTCAACAGCGATCAGTAAGGTCGCAGGATCATCAAAACAGTAAATGAAAGGCGCTATCCGGGCTGCGCCTGCAAGACTGTCACAGTCACTCCCCTTAAGCGCATGCGGTGTGCGGGTGTAGGTTTTAAGCGAGGTTGTTGTGGCCTCATCCATAAAGCCTTGGTAGCTTTGCATGTAACTACACCAATGCTTGCGGGCAACCTCTACCGTAAAGCCAGCCTCACGCTGCAGTAATTCATACATCAATAATGACTGATCACCTATGTGGGTGAGCTCACCAGCCTGCTTGTGACCATGGTGGGCATTACCTTTAGGTGATACCAGTTTTCTGCTGTCAGGCAGTGCAGTGGCCAGGGCCTCTCGATCATCAATAAAGTGGAAAGGCATGGCGTAACTGTCTGCATAAAACGAGGCGACAAGCATCCTTTTTGCTTTATTGGGCCGCATGTCCGCTCCGGCGATGAACAGTGATAATAGGGTGGCTACGCACTGACTATCTATGTGTATCACTCTGCTTTATTAAGAATGATAAAGCGCTCCCGGCACGCCGGCTGGGTGGAAGTACACCGCAGGGTGGCCAGCGCTTTCCTTTCTGGAAAGTCATTGTGTTTGCGCCCGACCGTGTTATGGTTATCATCGTAATGACGCACAAATACCGTTTACTGAAGGTCTGAATAACAATGCAAAACATGCACGCACAGTATTTTTATAATTTTACCTACTGATTGCACCTGACGTCGGTGTTCAGGGGCAGCTATTCGCTTCTGGGCATCGCAGGTAA
>CAZDUT010000120.1:7787-9552 GCA_964508695.1 uncultured Alteromonas sp. | reverse complement strand
GAATGTCAGCATAACCTTAACTACTGGCGCTTCGGTGATTACCTGGGCATTGGCTGTGGTGCCCACGGCAAAATTACCGATGTTCGTTCAGGCCGTATTGTCCGTACGGTAAAGGTTAAGCACCCACGCGGTTACATGGAATTAAGTCGCCCCTACCTTGACAGCGAAACGCCCGTGGCGGAGGAAGACTTAGCCTTTGAGTTCTTTATGAATCGCTTCAGGCTGGTTGAGCCCTGTCCCAAGCAGGACTTTGAGGATTTTACCGGGACCAGCCTGAAAGGCGCCCAGTTACAGGCGCTGGACAAGTCTATGCAGCAGGGGTTACTGGAGGAAACCGGGGGTACCTGGCAGGTAACCGACAAGGGCCGCCGCTACCTTAATTCATTATTAAGTGCGTTTGTGTAGTCACACACCGCTGCGCGTTTTACCGGTGATGGCGGTTACTCAACCTTCACCGTTTTATCGGCATGCGAGGTGATAACGTTATACTTCTGAAAGTCCGGTATGCTTGCCCGCAGCTTTTCTTCCAGCTCATCTAAGTGATGCAGCTTGTTGCAAAACCATTCCGCCTTGTTCTTAAGTGTAGAAGCGCGCGGTTCAAACTGTTCGCCTACCGCTTCCAACTGTCGGGTGAGCTCTGCGACACGCTCACTGCTGACCTCGTTGCCGTTGGTATTGATGCCGCTGATGGCCGATAGGATCCCGCCGATGGAGGTGGAAATCGCTTCTTCCAGCTGTGCTTCAATTTCTGTGTCGACAAACTCATCCACGCTTTCCAGCGATCCGGGGCCTATAAAGTAATGATTACTGGCATGCCGGAACTTGTCTTTGACCTTGGTTTTTACCCGCTCCATGGCTTTGTGCAGGCGCTCGTAACTGTCGTGATCACTGCCTACCAACCCAAGATAAACATGGTCGATGGTTTCAATGGCAAGGTCGACACCTTCGGTCGCCAGCACGATCATTTTCGGGACCACATAGTGCAATCCCAGCGCATAGTCATTTAACCAGCGCCGCTGCTCGGAACTTAACGTCTGCCAACGCCCTTCAATAAACAGTTGTGACTGGTTATTGATCTGCATCACCGTACGTGACTTGTCCATGACCCGAAGCTGAGAATCATTGACTGCCAAACCGTAGGCAAAGTCAATGTCACAGGTGAACTCTGCCGAGGCCCGGGGTGACCAGCAAAGCGAAAACGCCACACACAGCAGCACAGTAAATGGAAGAATACGCAATTTCATAGTGTCATTGTGGACAGCACGGCGGTAAATGGAAAGCCGCCATGAGGTTAATACCCGAAAATACAGGTTGAACAAAAGGGCGCTACGGTATCATGCCCTGCCGGCAGACGGTAGCAGCGGTTAACGCAGCGTTTGTTTAGCGCCCTGCGTGTGTGTGATTACCCCGCTCACGCTCTTCACTGACCTGCACCTGCAACGCTTCAAGCTGCTTTTTGCCCGCGGCTATGTCGGTCATGTCGTAAATCATCATACTGATATATTCGACCGTGCCGTTTGCCGATGTCAGCGCCGACAGCGTAATATTCTGGTACATGAACGACTCGCTGCCGGTAATGGGCCGGTAGTTGGGAAACTTGAATAAATAAGGTCGCTGTTCCCAGGTCATAAACGCGCGGGTTTTAAGCTCGAACACTGGCTTGGCTTTTTGGGCGAACCAGGCTTCGTTAATCGCCGGAAACACTGAAAACAGCGATTTGTCGCGCACTTCACTGGGCAACATCCCACTGTGGCTCTCCATAAAA
>CAZDUT010000120.1:0-7777 GCA_964508695.1 uncultured Alteromonas sp. | reverse complement strand
AACTGTTCCAGACTTTGACGTTATAATTGCGATCCAGGACAACAATGCCAACGTCCACACTTTGCAGCATGTCCATCATCCAGTGAAATTCCTGCAGATCATCCAGTGCTGAATTACTCATCAGATATCCTCCAGCAGGTGGGACAATTTGGCATTCATGGTTTTCATCGAGTCTTCGGTAAACAGCAATATCAAATCACACTGCACATTATAGCCTTCCAGTCCGTAACTCAGCTCAATGGCCAGAGTGCGCTTCCAGCGTATACGGTTCATTTCAATGATTTCGGTAATGGCGCGATGCTGTCCCAGCACGATGGGGTGTCCCTGACTGAAATTCACGTCCATCTGTGTGGCCAGCCCCGACAAACAGGTGCCAATCAGAATGCTTGCCGCGTCCATCAAGAGTTCAAGCTGCAGTCGGTCGTCGACCTCCTGCTGAATATCAAGAATTTTGGCAAAATCCTCAAAGCTTGAATCGCTGAGAATACACAGCGCCTCACCGCGGATCCCGGGTCCCAGAAACCCCTGGCAAACGGCCGTAACCTCTTCATGGCTGTCGATATCAGACAGCATCATGTGAAGCTCAGTCACTTCAATAAGGTTTACGTTGGGAATGGGCAGGCGCACAAACACATTCATGATACGGGCAAGATGATCACCGGCCTGCCCCATGGCAATATTGGTAATTTCCTGATAACAGTCCCGGATATCCGGAGCCAGCTGACCCGCTTCAGCCACATTGTCCTGATTGCTCACCAGCCCATGCTTTGTAAGTACACTGAGCAGTGTCTCAGGATTGACCGGTTTGCGGATAAAATCGATGGCGCCCAGGGCGGTAACACGTTGGTGGGCTTCGGGCTGAATGTCACCGGAGACCACGATCACGTTAGTATTCAAACCACGGGAACGAATAGCATCCAGTGTTGCATAGCCGTCCATGACCGGCATATTCAGGTCCAGTAACAACAACTGACCTTTTCCCTGTGACAGTGCGTCGACCGCTTCCTGGCCATTTTTGGCAAAATGCAGCGCGACGTCCCAGTCTTGTGGCAGACATTTGGCTACCTGCTTTCTCGCAACCAGAGAATCATCACACACTAACACCGAATACATAAGGACTTACTACCACCCTGACTCTGGATCCATTTAACGAACACCCCACAAAGCGGGATGAGTGCCACTCTCCCCCCCTTCTTTGACGGTATCGGCCTGTTGCGCGAAAACCTGAATGACAGACTGCCTGGTGATACCTCGGCTTACCGGGAATTCGGCAGACTGACCACACCAGCCTACCTGAAAAAGCGAAAGCACGTCATTAGTCTAACGTTTAAATTGTGCCAAAGCGCTGCAACAGATGATGACGAGCCTGCTGCTTTATCCCCCTGGAATCCACGCCGTCAGGCAAAAATGAGCGGAATAACAAAGGCAGTGACAATACCGTTAACACACAGCCCCAAGGTGGCCATTGCGCCGGTTTGTTCTGACAGCTGCAGTGCCCGGGCGGTGCCCACCGCGTGCCCCACGGTCCCCAAAGCCAGGCCCTGAGCGCGCGCATCGCGAATATTCAGAAGACGAAAGACACTTCCCGATACGACGGCGCCCACAATACCGGTCACAATCACAAATACCGCAGCCATTGCAGGAATGCCACCAATCAGCCGGGTGGCCTCCATAGCCAGCGGCGTGGTTATCGACTTTAAAAGCATAGTTAGCTGCATTGCCAGCGGCGCATCACTGAGCCACACGGCCAGCCAGGCCAGCACCGGCGCGATTATGCCGCCTGCGCAGATTGCCACCGGTAATCGCCATCCCATATCGCGGATCCGTTGCCACTGGTTGTACATCGGGAGCGCCAGCGCCACCGTCGCGGGGCCAAGCAGCCAGTGCAACAGGGCCGCAAAGCGCTGATAGTCGGTAATGGCGATCCCGGTAAGGTACAATACCGCACCAACCAACAGCGCAGTGAGTACCAGCGGATGAAGCACCGGGGAGGCATGCGCTACCTGATGCACCTTTAGCGCCACCTTGTAGGCCAGCAATGTACCCAGCACGCCTGCGGCACCGGCCAGCGTAACCGTGTCACTGAGCACCGTGACAATGGGCAAAAACAGTTCAGTCATGGTGCGTGTCACCCTGACTGTGAGCAAGAATACGCACTGCAAGCCATGCCGTTACCCCCAGGCTCATTGCCGTGCTGACCCCAATTGCCATAAATAACGACCAGGCGTGTTGCTGAATGTCGTGCCAGTAAAGACCCACTCCCAGCACGGCAGGAACAAACAGCACCGACATATGTTTTAACAACGGCGCAGCCGCAAGCGACACGGCCGTCGCAGGGCGACCACGAATGATCAGCGCAATAAGCATCAATAAAAGACCAATCAACGCGGGTGGCAGCGGCAATGCAAAGACATGGGTCAACGCAACACCGGCATAGTAACAGCCCAGAATGGCAAACCACCCGGTTAGCCAGGTCCCCAGTCGCTTCATGCAAGATCCTGTTTTATAGAAACTATCGTCGTCTATAACCCAGTGTACCTGAGACTGTCTTGTTGATACCAGCCGACCAAGGTCGTAGATGGCGCCGTCTAGGACATTTTTGCGAGCGGATGTTGCTGCCAGTAGGCTGCATAGCAGCGCCGGCTAATCTTAAGCTGGGTGCCGTCTTTCAACTCAGCCACCAAAACAGTCGGGCTTCGCCAGACCACACGTTGCACATGGGCAATATTGACTACCGTGGAACGGTTGCACTGCAAAAAGGCGACATCGGCAAAGCGCCGTTTCAACGCGCCCAGTGTAGATCGGACGATATGCTGCTCTGACGGGGTATGAATACACATATAATCGCCAGCCGCTTCAATCCACTGAATATCGCCGGCCGACAAACAACACCAGCCACCACTGCTGCGAACACTGACAACATCGGGTTTGCTCTGCGCCTGGTGCTGCCGCCGAAGCATGGCGGCAAGCGCATCTTCACACACGCCATATTGTTCACATAAGCCGGCGGTTAACGCCGCAAACTCGTGCTGGCGTACGCGCGACTGATGCAACTTCCGCAGTCGCGCCACACATACGTTTAGTTGAGATCTGTCAACGGGTGCGCTGAGAAAACTCATCGCGTGGGTGGAAAATGCTTCGAGCGCGTCACGATTACCTTCGCCGACGACAATCCAGTCCTGACGATTAACGATACAATTACGCACGCTATACAGGGTAGCCAGATCGGTAAATACAAACGCCTCCGGATAGGTGTCCGTGGCCAGCGTGAGCTCCTTCGCCGAATTACACAGCACGACATGCGTGAAGTCATCACAGTGTTGCAGTTCTGACACCAGGCTCTTACCGATAAGGCCTGAGGAACAGCAAACCAATGCTTTCATTGTCATGTTCTCTGTCAACGCACAAGCCGCCCTGGCAGTCTGCGCCGGCGGTACTTTTTGTGAAGAAAAACGGGCTGACGGTAACATCGTCAGCCCAAGGCCCATGGAGTGTCCGGGATGTTGCATAACAGCAGCCCTTAACGTTTTGCAGTGAGAACACGGGGATCTCGACGGACTTTGCGGGCGAGGAAGTCGTTACTTGCATCGGCGCTGTGCGTTGCAGCAAACGAGAACATATCCTGACCATTGCAGACCAGTCCCTCGTCTAAGGCGCGATAACTGATCCGGCTTTTTTTCACGGCGCGGTAAATATCGTGCTGATTGTTATCTTTAATGGCTTTGCAAATAGCCACAAGATCTGTCTCTACATGTTCGGGAAGTGAGCTTGCCTGCGCTGCGCTGCCAATAAATAAAGACGCTGAAACCATGCCAATAAGGCTTAAAGTGTGTACGCGTTTCATGATCGTTTCTCCGGTTGATAAAAGGGTTAAGGCGATGCAGCAGCCGGTTGCTTTTGCTCTTTTAAGTTAGTGAAGAATACGGGAAAGACCCTTGTAAAAACGGTAAACGCCATTGATCTGAGACAGGGCGATAAAGTGGCGATAACGTCAGATTATTTGCCGTACGTAGAGGGAGTTGGTCGCAGGATTAACACATTTGGATACAACTGGACCGGCGCGCTACTGTCGACGCCATGCAAAGTTTAAGCGGGGATCAGCACTATGTGTGAGAAAAGGAGAATACCGATGGCTGGCCGATAGCACACTTTGGCGTGCCACGACAGGCAGACCGGATGATCTGCCTGGACGAACTGGCTATTAGAAAATGCTGTCTTGGTGAATGCGGATAAACAGCGAGGTGTCCTGCTTGCTGAAATCAACCTTGTACTCTTTGCCATTTAGCAACTGAACAAACAGCAGAGTTTTTTCATCACCAAATACATCGCTGGAGGTAATATCTACCAGCTCCATATCCATCATTTTGGCATCCCGCTTATTTTCCGGAATTTTCCCTTCATACTTTTTGATACCTTTATAGGTAACAATAATCGGATGGTGGTCATCGCCATTCACGATCAGCAGATCGAGTTTGCGAATTTTGTGAATGATGGTGTTTCGGCCGCTTACCAGAAAGGGTCTTTCTGTCATTATTATCTCCGCGCTGGCTTAGCTAATATTTCTAATGAGAAGAAGGTATCAAATTTTGTGCAAGGTTGCACAACTTATACAAGTGATTGTAATCGCACTCTTATTACGAAGTAAACATTCTCCCGCATTATTCCGGCCGTGCTACAGAACGCCCATGGCGCTGGTTTAGGCCAGCTGTGGTGTACTGACGGCAAAACCGCTTACCGGGCACAATTCTGCCAGCAGCAGATTTACTCCCAGTCTATCCATGGCCGGTGCAACAGGTTATGCAGAAGCTGGCCACAGACTGCGGTTTCCGGCGATTCAAATTTACAGCCCTCGCTGGCACCCAGGTCGACCTGGGCAACCATCAGACGCACTGACAGCGACAGATCTAATTCGCTGTCAAGCTGGGTGGTGGGCAGGATCATTTCGACCCGGTTGGTAAAGGTGCAAGCCGACGCCGGAGGGTTTTCAGCTGCCGGTGACTCACACCCCACACTGCCAAGGTGATACGAGAAATTGTGCCGGGTATCCGGGTTGGTTAAGTTTAGGCGAATAAAGTTATGCCCGGACTGCCGCGACTCAAACATAGTGTCATCATTCAATGGTGAAGGTTGTGACGCCGGATCTGCGTGATTGTCCTCAAACGGTAACCCAACGGTAAAGCGCAGGTTGGTCGCCAGCTTCATTAGCTTGGTGGACGCATCCAGCAACAGCCGCGCATTACCTTGTTTTTCGTCATTGCACAGTTCATGAAATTTCAGAAGTGCAACCTTTTTGGTCTGCCAGTCATTCGGTTTGAAGTCGAGGGCCTGCCAGCGACCATC
The DNA here is from genome assembly GCA_964508695.1 of uncultured Alteromonas sp. GTDB lineage: Bacteria > Pseudomonadota > Gammaproteobacteria > Enterobacterales > Alteromonadaceae > Alteromonas. Next base: position 2,437 of record CAZDUT010000120.1, on the reverse strand, counting down.
AATGCGTACCTCCGGGTTACTGACATACAATCCAAAATAATCAATTTGCCAGACCTGATTGCTCACCGTCATTTCCATGGGGCACTGCGACGTATCCACGCCCCGCAAATGAACCGGAATTTCGCCGGCCTGCCGCGACGAGGTGAACGGGCCACAGCCCGATAACCAAAGGCTGGCTAGCAGGCACGCCATGCTGAAATGTCTTACTACGCGTGGTAATTTCACTTTACTGCGTTCTCTGTTAGATAAATAAAAAGTCCGTCATAAGATACACCTACGCCGACCGCTCGCACTTCACTGTTAATACTGGTTCGTTTACGCCTTATCAGTCAAGTTGCGCATGCATATAGTCAGCATAGCAAGGCACAGTTTGTTGCCAACGACAAGGGCATTGGAGTGGCAACCTGTTGGTATCAGGGCTGAGGTCTGGACCGTAGAAGTTAATTAATGGCCATGATTTGTGCAGGCGAATTGCAATGCGTAACAGATGGGGTGACAAGCTAAAAAAAACTGCTTATACTGCGCCCCGCCTGTAAAATCTAATCTGATTACAGCAATATACTTCAAAGGCCCCATAGCTCAGTTGGTTAGAGCATCCGACTCATAATCGGCAGGTCCCCTGTTCAAGTCAGGGTGGGGCCACCATTTTTCCTACGCTTCAGCCAATGACACTTTCCCTGCATGGCCACTGGTCATATTTTCTTGCTCTATTTTCGCCAGCTTTGCCTGCACCGACGTACCCTTCAACGCGAAATGTTTAACACATCATGTTTGCGCCAGTAGGACAAATCATCTAGTGATTCCAGGGTTAAAAAAGGGGATGGCTGTTATTGCTCATTGCATTTCTCACTAGCTCTGGTGATTTGACCATAAGTTAACTTGTGTCTGCGAAACGCTTTATATACCCTCAGACCGCCTAGCTTGTTGTAAACACATCAATGTGTCCCTCAGGCTAAGACAATTAAAAGGCAAACTGTACCGAAAGGGCAGGACGCAAAGCCGCTGGTCTACCCGCTTGTTTAGCACAAGCTCATGACGGCAGTGACTGTATTAACTTAGTCTTCCTCATCAAAGGATTGTGAAAATACCATGCACCATACTATTAAACCGGTTTTGCTGGTTTGTTTAGGCGTGCTGCTGTTAAATGCATGCGCGCAAACACCTGTTAAAACCTATCCGCACAGCGATATTGACATCAAATACACCGTTCGCCATTTTGAAACCGACGTTACACAGTCAGTGAAAGAGTTTGAAGGCGATTACCTTAGCCGCGAAGAAATTGAAGCCATATCGGAAAAACGGTTTGTTCAGCTGCTTAAAGACAACGATTTACTGGCCGACGAGGGCGATATCAACGTTGTCGATCTGGACATTTTTGTTGATTACACCCGCCGCTTCGTTGGCGATGAAACACCTTTCCCGATAGAAAAAATGGTTGCGCCACGCATTGATCTGCACGAAGCGAGCTATGTGGGTAACACCGCCATTCGTGACACCATCAAGCGCGACCTGCGGCTGGACGATTTTTTTGATGGTTTACTTTCAGAAAGTGACAATTTAGAACGGGCCTCTGCCCACGCCATTGCAAACACGCTGTTTGAGCGTCTGCAAAACCTGAATCAATACGATCGCAATGCGTTTGCGGCAATGACAGCCGGCATGACAGACGCTCAGATAACGCAAAAGCGTGCGTATACCGAAAAGCCGCTCCCTCCCAAGGCGCAGCCTCCCGGACTGGACACAGCGCAATATTTACCAGAAGCGCTTGTACAACGCTACCTGCAGCAATTAGCAACTGGCAGCCGCGATGAGCGTATTGATGTGTATCAACAGCTCATCGGAGAGTGGAACAACAGCCCGGCCCTTTACGACACCATCAACGCGACGGTACTCGCGGGCCACGAGAGCACCGATGACGATGTGATTGAAGAAGTGATTTGGGCCTCCAAAGCGCTGGCATACTCAGGATTGGCGCGCTATCGCCCTACCCTGGAAACAGTAATGAATAGCCGAGCCCCGGAAGAACTGAAAGACTATGTGGAGGGCTATCTTGAGACAATGACGGTGCGCACCAGGCAGGCTGACGTTATTCACAATGTGTCTACCATGTACCCGGATGCTGACTGGCAAACCAACCAACTGCTCAATATGTTAAACAGCAGCAACAACCGGTTGCGAACCTATGCGGCGCGCACCATTTACCGTCATGAGCTTTACCACGAGCGCTTATTGAATGAAATCAGCGATATTCTGCGCCGTGAAGCAATGCAGCCACGAAAGCGCTACGCCGCGTATTCAGATTTTCACGCCTGGAACTGTCGGGTGCTGGGAAGCTCTGGAAATGTGAAGTACAAGCCGCTGCTTATGGATTTAGCCGACAATGCCTATACCGGCAAGGTTCGGGAATACGCCGAAGAGTTTGCTGATGAATTGTAGC
>CAZDUT010000119.1:0-9628 GCA_964508695.1 uncultured Alteromonas sp. | reverse complement strand
GCTGCATAAACGCATGCGCTACTGATTTCCCATAGCTCTCATCTTTAAAGGACATTATGCCAGACAACGCCAATGTGTTATCGGCCCGCTTCCGTGGCTACTTCCCGGTCATTATTGATGTGGAAACGGCCGGATTTAATGCGCAAACTGATGCCCTGCTAGAAATTGCCGCTGTTACCGTCCGCATGGATGAGAACGGACTCCTCCACCCCGACGCCGCGTTTCATCACCATGTTACTCCCTTCGAGGGAGCAAATCTCGAACCTGCTGCACTGGAATTTAACGGTATTGATCCAAACTGTGCGCTGCGCGGCGCGATAGAGGAAACCGATGCCATGAAGGCACTGTGCAAGGATATTCGCAAGGCGCAGAAGAAGGCAGAATGCCAGCGTTCGGTTATCGTGGCGCACAATGCCGCCTTCGACCAGAGTTTTGTCAATGCTGCCATTAATCGCAGCAACATAAAGCGTACCCCGTTCCACCCGTTTGTGTCTTTTGATACAACAACGATGGCAGGACTGGCAGTGGGCCAAACAGTATTGGTAAAAGCATGCCGGGCTGCAGGTATTGAATTCGATCAGAATGAAGCGCATAGCGCGCTGTATGATGCAAAGAAAACCACTGAGCTGTTTTGCTACATCGTAAATCGCTACCGCAATTTGGGGGGGTGGCCGTTGCCGGCGGATGAGGAAACGAAACAGTAACTGTGCCTGTTCGACACAGTTAAGCTGACCGGCCCATGCGGGCCGGTCAAATCAGTTTTAAAGCTTGTCGGCTTCTGCTGACAGGTACTTCGCCACACCTTCCGGTGAAGCATCCATACCAGACTTACCTTCTGTCCAGCCTGCCGGGCACACTTCGCCATGCTCTTCATGGAATGCCAGGGCATCAACCATACGCAGCATTTCGTCAATGTTACGTCCCAGCGGCAGGTCGTTCACTACCTGGTGACGAACCATGCCTTCTTCGTCGATCAGGAAAGAACCACGGAATGCCACGCCTGCTTCAGGATGTTCAACATCGTATGCCTGGCACACTTCGTGTTTCACGTCGGCAACCAGAGTGTACTTCACCTGGCCAATCCCGCCGTCGTTTACCGGAGTGTTTCGCCATGCGTTATGAGAAAACTGTGAATCAATTGAAACACCAATCACTTCAACACCACGCTTTTGGAATTCTTCAAAGCGCTTATCGAAGGCAATCAGTTCTGACGGGCAAACGAAAGTGAAGTCCAGCGGATAGAAGAACAATACTGCTTTTTTACCTTTGATAGTTTCGGCAAGGTTAAAATCTTCAACAATTTCACCATTACCTTTGACGGCTGCTGCTGTAAAGTCTGGGGCCTTACGGCCTACTAGTACGCTCATTGTTCGCTCCATTATTAAAATCATTATTGTCTTACGGCAACGTTGATTTGCCGCGCCCTGCTATTATTGGTGCGGTTTATAAAATCACAACCGCTGACTGGTTAATATCTGGTCTGATGTGGAGCCAGAAGGATCGTTCGATGAAAAAAACAGCATCTACAATGATCCTCTTGCAACGAAACCAAATAACAACTATTATCATTATCACTAATTAAATGAGGTGACGAATGTTCGTTTGTATGTGCTACGGCGTGACAGATAAAGATATCCGGCAGGCGGTTGAAAACAATGGCGCAGGAAACATGCGTGAATTGCGTAAGCAGCTGGATGTGGGTAGCCAGTGCGGAAAATGCATTCAGATGGCACAGCAAATTATCGACGCGACGATTGTCGATGAAACCTTATTTCGCGAAGTTTGCTAGGTAACCTACAAACTTATATTGCGTCGCTAAGGGCGTAGTCTGTAGCGCTGCTGCCTGATAGGCGTCCCTTCCTAGAAGTTCAGCCTCGTTCCTATATAGTAAAATGCACCATTTATCCCCGATGGCGACGTTGGTGGATACAGTGCCCCCACCAGCCCCTGGTACGGATTTTCATCCGGCCGGCTATCAAACAGGTTTTTTGCGCCCAGCGTAAGCGACAGTGACCGGGTGGTCTGCCAGGTCAGATCCGCGTCGAAAGTGGTGATGCTGCCACTGTGGATGTCGTAACCGGCTGAGGCATCAAGATGGTCCTCATAGAACCCGGCATAATGATTGACTCGCCACACCAGCGACAGCGCTTCCCGTTTTTGGCTTAGAGTTAAACTGCCCCGATAGGGAGGAAGGTTTTCCTCCAGCATGCGAATACGCGCTTGCGTAAGATTAGGCAATTGCGCAGTCTGCCCTTCGTTGACAACCGGGTACAGCGTGACACGCCTGACCTCGGTATCTGTCCAGTTAAACGCCCCCACCAGACTATGCTGCCAGCCCGCCGCGCTAAAATCGTAATGTCCCACGATATCAATACCTTCAGTGAGAGTATCGAAGTCATTGGTAAAATATTTAGCCGCACTGTAATTGGCCGCTTCGGCGCGGCCCTGCGCAGTCAGGATCTGCACATCGTCTGCCGTTAAGGGGATCGCCGACGTGGTGCTGATCCGGTCATTAAGCCGGATCCTGAAATAATCCAGTGTCAGTAGGAACTGCGGATTGTATCGGTAAACAAAACCAAAACTGGTATTTACAGATTCTTCCGGGGTCAGCGCCGTCGCACCGAGTTGTTGAGATATCAGATCAGTTGGGGGCAATGTTGCCTGATCTTCCAGTCCATCTGCGCCGTAAGCAGTGGTCACATTAATCACATTACTTTGGCCCACCGTCGGCGCCTTGAACCCGGTACTCAGTGAGCCCCGGACCGCGAGTACGTCGTTTATTGCATAGCGCGAGCTTATCTTTCCGTCAAAAGTCGCCCCAAAATCACTAAAATGTTCGCTACGCAATGCGAGTCCGAGCTGCCAGTTGGCTGCAGGAAAAAGCTCAACATCGGTATATAACGCCCAATTATGCCGACTCCAGTGACCGGCAGACTGCGGCTGGTAGCCGGGAAACCCATTTGAACCAATACTAAAGCCTTGCGACTGGGCTGACGCTCTGTCGTAAGCAAAGGGACCAGCCTGGTATGACGGCAGATCGCCGGCGTTCTGGAAATACGTTTCGCGACGCCATTCCGCGCCAACGGCAATGCTCATCGGCTCATCAAGCCCTGCATTAAACAACCGGGCAAAATCCAGGTTTATTGTCCGCTCCACCTGGCTTACGCTACCCGGCGAAAATGACTGCGGTGAATTGGGGCCCAGTGACGGGTTAACGGTATTAGTCAGCGTGTACACTATATCGGAATACCCGACCCCGGCACTGACATCCATTGACCAACCTGTACTCAGCTCGCTGCGTATCCCAACAAAAACCGAACCGTCCGTTACCGTTCCGCCAAAACGCGGCGTGAAGCCACCGGGATACCACTCATTAAACGCAAAGCAATTTTTCCCCAGGGCCGTTTGGTCATCCGCGATCCGCTGATACGCGGGGTCGTCCAGTACATTGTTCTGGGTCAACAATACCTGCGGACAAGCTATCCCCTGTCCCAGACCATCAAGATCGGCAATCAGTAATTCAAACTCACTACTGTCTGCAACAGGTTCGCTAAATACGCCTCTGCGTAACTGAGGATGACGAAAGTAAAACCCTCCGTTGATACTTCGCCGCGCATAGTTGGCAAACGCATAACCTTCGCTGTCATCACTTACCTGCCACCCCAGGTTAGCCGCCAGCTTTATATCACTGTCAACATCTAATGTCCCCCATATTTGGGCGGGCTGGGGAACATACGCATTTCCCGCGTTAATCAATGCCTGCGCATCATTGCGCTGTACCGAGCGTGAGGTCGCATTTTGCTGGCGGTATTCGGCTGTCAGATTGGTAAATCCGCTTTCCCCCAGCGGCAGCCCAATATTTCCCTGAACCTGGACAAGCTCGCCATCGCCTTCACTATACTGGCCGGTTTGCACCGTTACGCTGCCCCCCTCCCGACTGTCTTTAAGCACAAAGTTTATGACACCGGCAATAGCATCTGAGCCGTACTGCGCTGCTGCCCCATCTCTTAGTACTTCAACCTGTTTCAGTGCGTAGGCCGGGATCACCGAGATATCAGGTCCCTGCGCGCCATCAGAAAGCCCCCCTCCCAAAAAGGTTATAACGGCCGATCGGTGTCTGCGCTTACCATTTAACAGCACCAGGGTATGATCAGACGCCATCCCCCTTAAATTTGCCGGGCGAACCAGGCTGCTCGCATCATTGATAGGCTGGTCATTCACATTCAGCGACGGCACCATCGCACTGAGCATGGACAGCATGTCGGTCTCACCCTGACTGCCCATTGCTTCTGCTGACAGAATGTCGAGCGGCACAGGGGATTCTGCCACGCTGCGCGGAGCATTACGGGTTCCCACAACAGCAATGCGCTCCACTTCGTTCTGCGCGACTGATTCGTCGCCGAGATCCTCTACCGTATTCACAGGAGACTCTGTCAGGGCAGCCCGGGAACGAATACTGATACTGCCGGTTTCATCGACGGTAATCGCCAGCGGCGTATCTTTTAGCAATGTGTGGAGCGCTTCACTAAGCGTGAACTGCCCTGCTAACGGGCGTGTTTGAATTTTGTTTGCAAGATCATAAGGAAACAGCAGCGTCGTATCGGCTTGTTTGGCTAGTTCCGTCAGGGCGGCATTGGCATTTTGCGCTGGAATATTAAATGAGTAGGTCGGCGTCTCGCTGGCCTGGCTATCCAGGCTCACACACAGCGCTACGATACATGCCAAATGTCGAAGTGTCACAGCCAATGCATTGCCACCCACCGGGCGGCGGGACATTTTCAAATAAGCGTTGTTAGCAAATGCTAAACTAAACAAGGCGTTAACTTCGCGACAATGGAGTAAAAATCCATAGTGTCACAATGCTGACATCTTCACCAGTCTATGGGTGTGTCATTGTGTAAATGAGCCTGCTCGTCTACGAATCTGCCTTGCTAAGTACTATACTGTCGTTACCGAGCCTGTGGTGCTCAATGTTAAAGCTATTTTTTAACGCGCCCAACAAGCCATCGATGTCCCCCACGCGGAAATAGCCGGCGACGCGACGTTGCTTCAGCGAGGGCTCCTGAATAGAAAAGCGTACTGAGGTATACCGTCCAATTTCGCTAAGAACTGACTCCAGGGGCTCGCCCTTAAAGACGATCATGCCCTGTTGCCAGGCCAGATCGTCATTAATATCTGTGTCAGTAAGGTTTTGACGCGCTTCAATATTGCCCTTCACCCTGGCCTTTTCACCCGCCACCATTAGCGCATCATCCTTGTGCTGTGCTGTAGCAGAAAATAAGGCATCACCGGAAGCATAAGGAGAGAACCGGTCTTTCACCACAACCTTCCCTTCTGTCACCACCAATTCAAACGCGTGATCATCAACATATTGCATATTGAAGGCGGTGCCCACCGCGGTTACCCGATTGTCACCGGCAGTGACCGTAAAGGGTCGCTGGGTGTCATGGGCTACCTTGAAATGTGCCTCGCCTCGTACTAACACGATATCGCGTTTGTCCGCGGTAAATGTGACTGACAACATGGTGTTGGTATTCAGGTGAACAACAGAACCATCTGACAGGGCCACATTTTTTTGTTCGCCGACACCGGTACGAAGCTGTTGTACTGCCTGCACAACGTTCACATCATGTTGAATAAATACATTGTTAACAATCAGACCTACGCCCACGACGGCTAACAGGAAGCCCGCCGCCACGCTCCAGCGTGCCTGGTTCACCAAACGCTTTACCCGGCTGCTGTCTTGTTTAATTTTAGATTGAGGGAACAAACCGCTCAGTTCATTCAGAACGCTCATGTCATCCCACAGGCTGGCGGCCTCCAGTAATGCGTGGCGATGAGATTGACTTGCGCTAACCCAGCCTTCGAGTGCGTTGCGCTCCGGCTCAGATAGCCCGCGATCAAGACGACTGATCCAGCAGCACGCTTGCTCCTGAAGATCATCTTTACTGGAAAACTGCTGAATATTACTCATGTTTACTGCTTTTTATATTCTGGGAAGTCGCGTTTTGCACGTCGTCCTTCTCGACTTCTTTTAAAAACCGTGCGCACTGCACCAACCCTTTTGCTACATGTTTTTCCACGGTGCTCTCACTGATCCCAATAAGATCAGCAATGTCTTTTTGTTGCATGCCATAGACTTTTTTCAACAAAAACACCCGCTTTACATCGGCGGATAAACGATCTGTCGCACGGCAAAAATGAATAAAACGCTCTTTACTTTCTACATGTTTATCGAGGCTGTAACCGACCAGTTCGTGTGGCAGCGCGTCCATATCGTCCACATTAAGGTTTTGCTGACTGGCGGCACTGTTTATATGGTTCAGCGCGAGATTCCGTACCGTTTTGAGCATGTAGGTACGCTCATACTGAATTTCCTGTTTTAGCCTTGCCTCATAGCTCTTTATAAACGCTTCCTGCACAATATCTTCAATATCGTCACCATTTACCAACGGGCTTATCGCGCGCCGGAGGCGGTTCCGATATTTTAAAAATGTGTCTGTCAGCGTTGTCGTGTTGCTCATAACTTTAACAGGTTACCTTTACGAAGTGATGACAGGCGACCGCCTGTTCACCCACATATTATTTGACTCTTATACCATGAAAGGGGGCAAAAGCCCCCTTATTACCCGGTGCTTATCAGAAGGTGTATAACCCTCTAACATAATAAAAACCACCGTTTATGCCAATTGGCGAGGTTGTGGGATACAGTGAGCCAGCGATCCCTTTCCATTGGGTGTTTTCATCCGGATACTCATCCAGCGCGTTTTTCGCACCGACAACCACCGACAAGCTGTCTGTGAAGTTATACCCTACTTCAACATCCAGGGTGATTTCTGAGCCCACATTCTCAATTGGCAGGCCAGAGTCCAGATGGTCCTCGTAAATGCTGCCAAAGTAATTAATGCGTCCCAGTACCCGCCAGTCACCATTAGTATGGTTTGCGGTCAGGCTGTAACGCACCGATGGCAGGTTGTCTTCCAACATCCGGATACGCTCGTCAGAAATGTTGTCTGAGGCTTCATCAACGGTGGTATCGGTCCAGTTGTATGCCAGTGAGAAGCGGGTATCTCCGCCCAGCATTTCCATTGAATAGTTGGCGACAACATCCACACCCTCAGTGGTTGTATCGAAGTCGTTGGTGAAGAAGCTGATTTCAGAGAAGCTTGATGCATCACTGATCCCCTGCGCCAGCAGCGTTTCAATGTCTTCTTCGGTCAGGCTGATACCCGAGGCTGTACTCAGACGGTCGGTCATTTCAATGTGGTAATAATCGGCCGTCACAAACAGGCCATTATCAAAGTCGGCCACCACCCCAAAGGTGATACTTTCAGACTCTTCCGGGGTTAACTGCTCACCACCTTTAAGCTGTGAAACCGGATCGGTCGGAGGCAATGTCGCACGGTCGATCAAGCGCCCGTCGGTACCAAACGCAGTGGTTACGTTACGTACATTACTCTGCCCCAGTGTAGGTGCTTTGAAGCCCGTTGAATAGGCACCACGAAATGCAATGCTTTCCAGCGCCTGCCAGCGGAATGCCAACTTCCCTTTGGTAGTATCTCCAAAGTCAGAGAAGTCTTCATAACGTAACGCTGCCGCCAGCATGAAGGTTTCGGTCAGGTAGGCCTCAGCATCAAGATAAAACGCTATGTTGTGACGTGAGACTTCTCCCTGGCTGTTGGGCGCAAGTCCCGGAAAGCCATTAGAGCCGATCCCAAATCCCTGTCGTGCCAGTGGCCCAATTTCATAGGAAGACGGATCGCCTGCCTTACTTTCATAGGTTTCGTGCCGGTACTGGAAACCACCCGCAATAAACAGCGGTTCGTAAAGGCCAACATCAAACGGTTTCGTCAAATCAAAATCAAAGGTTTGTTCAGACTGAATATATTTACCCGGGTCAAACTCAAACGGTGTTGCCGGCCCTAAGGACGGGTTGATAGTATTTTTTATCGAATACTCAATCTCGTTCTGGCCAAGGTTCACACTGATATCGTAAGTGACTTCGTTGGCAAACTCACCACGGGTACCAAACACCAGCGACATATCAGTTACGGTACCACCAAAACGCGGGGTAAAGCCGCCTGGCAGGATTTCGTTGAAAGCAAAACAATCGGGATCATTGGCCACTTCAGCGATGTAGCGCGGATTCTCCAGAACATTGCTGCCGACCATAATGTCTGTCGGGCAGTTACCGGACATATCATCGGTTAAATCGCCGACCAGCAACAACTGATTGCCATCCTCATCTGTACCGCCGTCGTTTACACCACCGCGGTTATGCGGGTTACGGAAATAAAAGCCCCCTTCCACTTCACGCTCAGCGTAGTTACCGAACATATACGCTTCTTTATCGTTGGCCAGTTCCAGGCCGAGGTTGGCAAACAGCTTCACATCATCTTTGATTTCCGGTGATCCCCAAATCTGGGCCGGGTCTGCGACATTGGTGTTGCCGCCTGCTATAAGCGCAGCAGCGTCATCACGCTGTACACTGCGCGACGTCGGATCCGCTGTACGATATTCAGCGGCAATATTAACAAACCCCGCATCCGTCAGAGGCATACCGACGTTGCCGGAGAACTGCACCATGTCACCATCGCCCTCGTAGTAAGAACCATACCGCGCCTCAAAGGTGCCGCCTTCATCAGAGTCTTTTAAGACAAAGTTGATTACACCGGCAATCGCATCTGACCCGTACTGTGCTGCCGCTCCATCACGCAGCACCTCAACCTGTTTAAGTGCCGCCGCAGGAATGACCGAAATATCCGGTCCCTGCGCACCGTCTGAAAGGCCCCCCCCCAGAAAAGTGATGACCGCCGAGCGATGGCGACGTTTGCCGTTTACCAGCACAAGGGTATGGTCGGAAGCCATACCACGCAGGTTTGCTGGCCGCACCAATGTCGAGGCGTCATTAATCGGTTGATCGTTAACGTTAAATGAAGGAACGACGGTCTGCATCATAGAGACCATGTCGGTCGATCCCTGATTCCTGAACTCCTCATCAGAGATAATATCAATCGGCACTGCTGACTCGCCGACAGAGCGAGGCGCGGCGCGGGTACCTACTACTGCGATTTGCTCGTAGCGTTCTTCAACGTCTGATTCGTTATCGGTTTCTTCATTTTGTTGAGCAATCGCGACATTGGATGCCAGCAAGGAAATGGCAGCCGATGTGGCAAGCACATGACGGACATGCTTAGTCAAAACGGTTAATGATGTTTTCATAGTGTTTCCCGGAAGTTATCTGTTGAGACTGGCCTGTAACGACCCACAGTCTGATCAGAATTTTGTTGTTTTTTCGAATCTGTGACGACTGACGATACGACTGCCAGACACTACCGGTTATAAGTTGTAAGGGTCTAAAAAACAAACCTTTTCAAGAGAATTCAATTTATTTTTTGAGGGCGTAGAGGATTTGATCTTGTCACTTGTCTACTATTTTCTGGGAGGGTGTATCTTATCGGTTATTAATCGATTTTTTTACAATATACGTTAATTATTGGCGGCATTTTTCTATTATAAAAAAGCCGCATGGCTTGCGGCTTTTCTGACATCGTTTTTACAGTGGCGACTTAGTCGTCACTTTTGTGCTTGGCAGCCGTTTCTTTAATTAACGGTTGTAGCTCATTTT
>CAZDUT010000118.1:0-9638 GCA_964508695.1 uncultured Alteromonas sp. | reverse complement strand
TGGGCTAAAGATGGCATAGACGGTAAGCTGTATATCGTACAGGCTCGTCCTGAGACCGTTCGTAGCCGCGAAGATATGCAGGTGATTGAAAGCTTCCGCCTTAAAGGCAAAGGCAAAATTGTCTGTGAAGGACGCGCTATTGGTCACAAAATTGGTGCCGGAACCGCTAAGGTGCTGTCATCGATTGATGAAATGTCCAAAATTCAGGCAGGGGATGTGCTGGTAACGGACATGACGGATCCTGACTGGGAGCCGATCATGAAAAAGGCTTCGGCGATTGTGACCAACCGCGGCGGACGTACCTGTCACGCGGAGATCATTGCACGCGAGCTGGGTATTCCGGCTGTAGTGGGTTGTGGGGATGCCACAAAAGCCATCAGTAACGGTGACAAAATTACCGTGTCGTGCTCTGAGGGGGATACAGGGTATATCTACGACGCCGAGCTTGAGTTTGATGTCGTCACCTCACGCATTGATGCTATGCCTGACCTGCCGCTTAATGTCATGATGAACGTGGGTAACCCGGACCGTGCTTTCGATTTTGCCCGTTTACCTAATAAAGGCGTGGGGCTGGCGCGGCTTGAATTCATCATCAACCGCATGATTGGCGTTCACCCTAAAGCGCTCATTAACTTCGACAGCCAGCCTGAAGAGCTAAAAGAAGAGATTAGCGACATGATGGCCGGGTATGACTCACCCACCGAGTTTTATATCGAAAAGCTGGTTGAGGGCATCTCTACAATCGGGGCGGCGTTCTCACCGGAGAAGGTCATCGTGCGGATGTCAGACTTTAAGTCCAACGAATACTTTAACCTGGTCGGTGGTCATCAGTACGAGCCGGACGAAGAAAACCCGATGCTGGGCTTCCGTGGTGCCAGCCGTTATGTGTCTGAAGACTTCCGTGATTGCTTTGCGCTGGAATGCGAAGCTATCAAGCGCGTGCGTAACAAGATGGGCCTGACCAATGTGGAAATCATGATCCCCTTTGTGCGCACCGTGGAAGAAGGCAAAAAAGTCATTGAGTTGCTCGAGGAACAGGGGCTTAAGCGTGGTGAGAATGGCCTTCGCATTATCATGATGTGCGAGTTGCCGTCCAATGCGTTGCTGGCCGATCAGTTCCTCGATATCTTCGATGGCTTCTCAATTGGTTCAAACGATCTTACCCAGCTAACCCTTGGGCTTGATCGCGATTCCGGGCTGATTGCACATCTATTTGAAGAGCGTAACGAAGCCGTTAAAGCGCTGCTGTCGATGGCTATTCAGGCTGCCAAGAAACGTGGCAAGTATGTCGGGATTTGTGGCCAGGGGCCGTCAGATCACGAAGACTTCGCGGCATGGCTGGTGAAAGAAGGAATTGACTCGGTATCACTGAATCCAGATTCGGTGGTTGAGACCTGGTTATATTTAGCCGAAAACCACGGTTAAGGTAAGCAGCATCATCAACGCCGGTACTGAGGCTTCAGTGCCGGCGTTTTTTTTAACGGCGCATTTTGCGCAGCAGTAAATAGCGGTCAAGGCGCCGGGCGCTGGAGGACATGCCGCGCTGACAACGTGTGAGATACAGCCGGGCTGGCGGCCAGTCAACACTTAACAACATCAATCCGGCCAGAACCAGTAAAATCGAGCCCGGTAATAATGTCAGCAGGATGCCGCCAAAAACCAATATGCCGCCTGAAACCAATCGAACTTTTCGCATCATTTCATACCTGTTATTTCGCTTGTCATACTATTGGTTACCGTCTCGCAAAATACAACGGGAGATGTGTAAGTGAATATGTACAGGTTTGACGGGCTGTGTGAAATTTTCGACAGAGAGTAGAGAGTAACGGGCGCGCTAGGTATACTACGCATTCGCATCTGACCGGCGTCTTTTTCAACAGGAGGAATGCAGTCCTTGAGTTTGCCACGCGTATCACCTCAGGCAACAGTTGCCACAGAATATCGTTCTTACCTGGAACAGCTTTCAGCGAGCGGCTTTAGCGGCGATATTGAGTTTAGCTACGCCAGCCGTCTGGCGGTGGCAACCGACAACTCCGTGTATCAGAAGCTGCCTCAGGCCGTGGTTTTTCCGACTGGTATTGACGATCTGCAATGCCTGGCTGAACTGGCAAATAACCACACCAATGTGAGGTTTTCAGCACGCGGCGGCGGCACAGGCACCAATGGCCAGAGCCTGACTGACGGTATTGTGGTTGATACCTCGCGCCATATGAACCGGGTACTGGAAATTAATACCGATGAAGGCTGGGCAAGGGTAGAGTGCGGGGTAGTCAAAGATGCTCTGAATGACGCGCTGCGTCCTTATGGCTATTTCTTTTCACCGGATCTATCCACCAGTAACCGCGCCACGTTAGGCGGTATGATCAGTACCGACGCCTCGGGACAGGGTTCGCTGGTTTACGGCAAGACCAGTGATCATGTACTGGGTCTGACATCCGTGTTGGCCAATGGTGAAGTGCTCGCCTCACGGCCGCTCGCGCTTGATGAGGCCAGAACACTCAGTCAGGGAGACAGTACCTACGCTAGAATTCTACGCCAGGTACTGGCCAGCTGCGTCGATAAGCGCGATGAGATCATCGCCAGGTTTCCTCGTATGAACCGCTTTCTGACCGGCTACGATCTTGAGCATGCCTATGATGAAAAGAATCAGAAAATAGACATCAGCCGGTTGATTACGGGTGCCGAGGGCTCGCTGGCGATGGTGGCCGAGGCGAAAGTATCGCTGACCAAAATTCCCACGCACAAAGCTCTGGTCAATATAAAATATGACAGTTTTGAAGCGGCACTGCGCCATGCTCCCCAAATGGTGGCTGCCAATGCGACGTCGGTAGAAACGGTGGACTCCACGGTGCTCAATCTGGCTAAAACAGACATTATCTGGCACTCAATCCAGGATCTGATCACCGAGGTCCCTGATAAGACATTACTGGGTCTCAACATGGTTGAGTACAACAGTGATGATGAAACCGAAATCAAAACACGCATTGCCAACCTCGAAGACAATCTGAAGCAAGCTGCAGAAAACGGCGACAGCGGTGTTATTGGTTACCAGATAACCTTTGATACCGCCGACATTGGGAAAATTTATGCTATGCGTAAAAAGGCCGTGGGTCTGCTGGGGAAAACCAAAGGCAGAAAAAAGCCCATCGCGTTTGCTGAGGACACCGCAGTTCCGCCCGAAAACCTTGCCGATTTCATCCTGGCCTTTCGTGCCTTGCTTGACAGCCATGGCTTGAAATATGGCATGTTCGGGCATGTTGACGCTGGAGTGCTGCATGTTCGCCCGGCGCTGGATTTGTGCGATCCGCAGCAGGAGCAACTGATGCATCAGATTTCCGATGAGGTTGTCGCATTAGTTGCCAAATATGGTGGTCTGATGTGGGGCGAGCATGGAAAAGGGTTTCGCAGTGAGTATGGCCCGGCATTCTTCGGAGAGTCACTGTTTGGTGAGTTGCGAAAAATAAAAACCGCCTTTGATCCGCATAATCAGATGAACCCGGGAAAAATTTGTACCCCGATTGACAGTGAAGAATCGCTGGTCAGAGTGAGCGATGTAAAGCGCGCTACCTATGACAGAACCATTCCTGTGGCGTTTAAGGAAGCCTTCTCACCGGCCATGGAGTGTAACGGTAATGGTCTGTGCTTTAATTACGAGCCCACCTCGCCAATGTGTCCGTCGAGCAAAATTACCAGCGACCGGCGTCATAGTCCGAAGGGGCGGGCGGGGCTGATCCGCGAATGGCTGCGTTTACTCGCTGAAAGCGGCATCGACACCGCATCGTTAAACGCCGGACAGTTCAGCAGTTCATGGTGGCAACGCCTGCGTAACTCCTGGTCCCGCGAACCGGATTTTTCGCATGAAGTTATGGACGCGATGAGTGGCTGTCTGGCATGTAAGTCCTGCTCCAGTCAGTGTCCGGTTAAAGTGGATGTACCGGATTTCCGGGCGCGGTTTCTGTCAATTTACCACCAGCGTTATGCACGACCGCTTAAAGATTATATGGTGGCAAATATCGAACGTATGGCACCCCTGATGGCGCGCGCCCCTAAGCTGGTTAACTTCTTTCTGCAGCGGAAGTGGGGCCAGGCGCTGATCGAAAAGACTATCGGCTACGTGGATACGCCTACATTGTCGACTCCCACGCTACGGGCACTCAGCCAGAAAGACGCCGAAGCCTTCGACTTAACCGCGCTTGAGCAACTAAATGCAGCGCAGCGCGCACAGACCGTACTGATTGTTCAGGATCCCTTTACCAGTTTTTACGATGCGCAGGTAGTCGCTGATATGGCCAGACTGATGCGAACGTTGGGCATAACGCCGGTAATATTGCCCTTTAAGCCAAATGGTAAACCCGAGCACGTTAAAGGCTTTCTTACACGGTTTGCCGAGACCGCGTCGTCCACCGCCAGCTTTCTTAACGCGCTTGCCGCGCTGAACATCCCCATGGTCGGGGTCGATTCATCGCTGGTGCTTTGCTACCGGGATGAGTACCATAAAGCGCTGGGCGACGCGCGGGGCGACTTTAACGTGCTGACCGTGCATGAGTACCTGGCTGACTTACCCCCGGATATCTGGCCATCGGCACAAACTGATCGAAGTGATGAACCGTTTGCGCTGTTTTCGCACTGTACAGAGAAAACCGCTCTGCCTACGTCGGAAAGACAGTGGCAGCAAATTTTTTCCCGTGTTGGGCAATCCGTGGAGCCGGTAGCCGTTGGATGTTGCGGAATGGCAGGAACCTATGGTCACGAAGCCGACCAAAAGGACAAATCGTTAGGGATTTACAACCTCAGCTGGCAATCGGCTATTGAACGCTACCCTCAGGATCGCATAATGGCGACGGGGTATTCGTGCCGCAGCCAGGTGAGTCGTATTGACGACTTCAAGCCACGGCATCCGCTGCAGTGTCTGCTTGCATGCGTGGCTGATATTAAACAATAACAAGAGAAGTAAATATGACCGAGAAACAGGAACAAGAAGCTAAACCGATGACCAAGCAGGAACATGATGAATGGGTAAGAGCCCAGTTCCAGCGCGCCAACAAGCATCTGGCAGAGAAGGGGGTGTTGTTTGACTCCGTGGTGACATCAGAGTGCCGCTACCTTGCACCGTTTGTCGCCGTCTGGAAGATAAAGGACATGGATAAGCAGTATTACTGGGTGATCAGTGGTGATGTGCCTGTCGATGTCACCGTAGAAAGTAATGCAAAAGATGCACGCGATGTACTGCGCTATTTTTCCATGTACTGGCAGATGAAGGCAGAGAATATCCGCGAGTCATCCGGCGGCGATAAGCTTAAGCAGGAATTCGCAGACTTGCTGATTAGAAGTGCGCAGAATATTTACGGTGCCTACAGCAACGACAGCCTGTGGAAGTAGTTTGCTGCGTGCACAGCGGCAACTGGCGGGATGCGCTCGTAAACGCTTCCCGTTTAATGCATGTGCGAAACGTCTGGTAACGTGAAGGTAGCGCTTGAGCAAGCCATACGTTGTCGCGCAATGCCTGCTTCCATAAAGACCGGCCCGCGTGGTGAAAAGCCCAGCCGACGATGGTAGAGAACGCTTTCCAAATCGCAGATAACCTGAATTTCTGACACGTTTTCTGCTCTGGCGATGGCTATCAATGCATTAAAGAGTTGCTCGTAGACGGTTTTGGTGCGGTGTCTGGGACAAACCGCTATTCGCCCAATCTCACCGCTTCGGGTTAACCGGCCAGTGGCCACCGGCGTTTTATCGTCATCGCTTATCAGTATATGAAACGCCTGACTGTCGTGTTCATCAAATTCCGCCTCGCGTGGCAACCGCCACTCAATGACAAAAACACTTTCCCGTAACTTTTTTACCCTGTCCTGATCGCGCTCCCAATTCACATTTTCTATTTGAAATGCCATAGCCTGTCCACTCACTAAGTAAGTTAACGTATTGCTCACACTTCATCCAGAAGCCAATACCCCTTATTAATAAGTGTAGCCAAAGTTTCGCAGATCGCCAGCGATGGTGGCTGGCCCAGTGCGGCGACATTCAACGGATGCCCGGTCGCAAAATGTTCAATAAAGTGCCGGTCTTCCGTTGTCAAAGTGTAAATTTCGCCATCAATGAAAAACTCTATGGGGTTTTGTGTCAGCGTATCTTTAAACAGGGGCCGGCAACCGCTAACTGGTCTGATTACTGCGCCGAGCACGAGCTTTTGCTGCAATTCCGCCGCGGTAACGAGATCTTCAGCGGGGTAAACAGGTAAATGCTGCTCACTGAGCATGCGCATAAGTTCACTGTCAAAAGCGTCTGAGGCGATAATATCGTGGAGCATGGCTTTAAGCGCCTGGCGATCCATTGCTGTTACGCACTCGGCTTTTTTGGCCGGGCGGCGCTGTGGGTCGGCGTAGCGCAAGGGCTCGGTGCGATCGCAGAATTCGGCCAGGGTCGCGCCCAGTTGTCGTGTATCGGGTGCCCGAAAACCAATTGAATACGTCATGCTGTCCGTGACGGAAACACCCTCATGTGCCCAGCCAGGGGGAATATACAGCACGTCTCCGGGAGAAAGTTCCACATCCAGAATTGGTTCAAAGTGTTCAATTTGCCGCAGCCGAGGGTGCGGAAACACCTCTTTGTAATTACCGGGCTTGCCAACCCGCCACCGCCGTTTACCCCGGCCCTGAACCAAAAAAACATCATACTGGTCAACGTGCGGGCCTACGCCGGCCCCTGGCGTGGCAAAGCTCACCATAACATCGTCAATCCGCCAGTCAGGAATGAACCTGAATGGCTGGGTGAGTGCTGACACGTCATCGCTGAAGCGGTCAACGCCCTGGACCAGCAACGTCCAGTTGCCTTTGCAGGCATCTTCGAAACGGGTAAAAGGGCCTTCCTCCAACCCCCATTGCTTATCGTGGTAATAGACGATGCGACTGTCGACCTCTTCATACTGTGCCAGTCCAGCCAAGTCATGTTCATCCAGCGGATCGGTAAACGCGGTGAAAAAGGACGTTAACAGTCGGGGTTGCTGTTGCCAGTCGTTGAGTAAAAAAGTGTAAGGTGAAAAATCCATGCCGCATCGAACCAAGATTGCTATAAGCAGATAGTAGCATTAATTGTGCTGAGATACCGGACAAAGCCGCCACGCATCGGCACTGCCGAGTTTAGTTTGAATCGAAAGCGGAGCCAGGGAAAAGCTGCAACAGGCAGACAGGTTATTTCTTACGCCAGCATCGACTAAAATGGCGTCGTGGCTGGCCGCGTGTTCCAGCTCTGAGGCAAAGTTAACTGTTTTGCCCCAGATATCCAACGTTGGGCGCTGTCGGCCAATGACACCCGCCGTCACCGGCCCACAGGCAATGCCGACACGAATATGGCAGGGCAGAGAGAATTGTCTGGCGATGGCCTGAAAGCCTTCGATAAGCGCCTGGGCATAATTGCAGATCGTTTCGCATTGCCGGGCAATGGTATGCGGTGAGCGCTGTGACAGGCCGGTGGCGGCCATGTATTCATCGCCATTGGTTTTCAGCCGGGTAACGCCGTTATGATGGGCCAGCACATCAAACTCGCGATAGAGCGCATCAAGGATCGTCACCATAGTGTCATCGTCAAGCGCCAGGCTGAGCTTCTGAAACCCCGCCATGTCGGCGAACAATACACAGACACAGGGCAGGCGAACTCGTTGTCCTGACTGACAGGCCTGTACCGCCGGCAGTGTTTCGTCAGGAATGATTTTCTCCATGGCTCTGCGGGTTTGTTCAAACGCAACACGTACCTGTTTCCAACGGCGTAAATTGAGATAGCCCACGGTCACTATGAGCGCGAGGGTTGTCAGCGCCAGGATAGTGCTGTTACTTAGTCTTGCCCATTGTTGCAAGGTACTCATCGGGTAAGCAAAGTACCCCTCAATGAGTAAAAACGCGCTACAGTACGTCAGGATCCACGCGCGTTGCTGACGGTATTCAGAGCGATGAAATAAAAAACCACAGGTCATGGCACCGACCAGCAGAAAGTGTTGTAGCAACGTATCAGTTATCCAGATAGTGACACTGCAACACACAAACGACAGGTATCCACAGCACAGTAAGCCTCGGGCGATAAACAGCCTGCACTGTCGCCACGCCATGACACCGGCAGCAGCAATGACAAGCAGGTGCCCGCCAAAAACGAGTATCTGGGCAAACGGCTTACCGGCGGCAAGTACCGTGACCGGAAACTGAGATAGCAGCGCCACTGACAGTAGCAATGCCGTATTGCGTACCTGAAGGGTCAGATGCTGAGCCGCGTAGTGTGGGATGGCCATGTCAGTCTCCTAAACAAAAAAGAGCGGCAATTGCCGCTCTTTAAAGTGTACTGACCGACGCCAGAGTTATAACTGATCGACCAGCCTGATTGCATCACCGATGTAGGTGGCGGGAGACAGAGACTTAAGCTCGGCCTTGGCTTCCTGTGGCATATCAAGATCATCAATGAACGCGGCAATGGCGTCGGCATTGACTTTTTTACCGCGGGTCAGCTCTTTCAGTTTCTCGTAAGGCTTTTCGATGCCATAACGACGCATCACGGTTTGAATTGGCTCAGCGAGTAACTCCCAGTTGGCATCCAGCTCTTTACGCAGGCTGTCTTCATTGACCTCCAGCTTGCTGATCCCTTTGAGTGTTGCCTGATAGGCAATCACGGCATAGCCGACACCAACCCCCAGATTACGCAGTACCGTGGAGTCTGTCAGGTCGCGCTGCCAGCGGGAGATTGGCAGCTTGCTGGCAAGGTGGTCAAACATCGCATTGGCCAGGCCCAGGTTCCCTTCGGAGTTTTCAAAGTCGATAGGGTTAACCTTGTGCGGCATGGTGGATGAGCCGATTTCACCGGCAACGGTTTTCTGTTTGAAGTGACCCAGCGCGATGTAGCCCCAGATGTCACGGTCAAAATCGATCAGGATCGTATTAAAGCGCGCCACCGCATCAAACAGTTCGGCAATATAATCATGCGGCTCGATTTGCGTGGTGTAGGCATTCCAGCTCAGACCGAGGCTGGTCACAAACTGCTCTGATGCTGCATGCCAGTCTACCGACGGGTAGGCGGAAAGGTGTGCGTTGTAGTTACCCACCGCACCGTTAATTTTACCCAGCAGTGGCACACCGGCAATTTGCTCGCGCTGGCGTTTAAGACGAATTACCACGTTCGCCAGCTCCTTGCCCATGGTGGTGGGGGAGGCAGGCTGGCCGTGCGTACGGGCCATCATCGGAATGGCTTTGAACGCCTTGGCGCGTGTTGTAATTTCATCAATTAACTGATCACAGAATGGCAGAATGACCGCTTCACGTGCTTCTTTTAGCATCAGCGCGTGGGACAGATTGTTAATATCTTCTGACGTACAGGCAAAGTGAATGAACTCACTCACGGCAAGTAACTCACTGTTGTCTTCAACCTGCTCTTTTAAAAAGTACTCTACCGCTTTGACATCATGGTTGGTGGTGCGCTCGATGTCTTTGATGCGACTGGCGTCGTCCACGGAAAAATTGTCTACGATGCTATTCAGGCGTTGGTGCGAGGCCTCACTGAAGGCCGGCACATCAGTAATCCCAGCGTGTTCGGACAGCATCTGCAGCCAGCGCACCTCAACCTGCACGCGGTATTTCAGAAGACCATGCTCACTAAAAATACTG
>CAZDUT010000117.1:4750-9757 GCA_964508695.1 uncultured Alteromonas sp. | reverse complement strand
ACAACATACAGCGTGAGCATTGTAGGAAGCGAGGCTCGGTCAGGATAATACATATATTCGCAGACACCAGGCAGAATTTATATCTTGCGTTCAGGTTAGCGTTTTTTCAGCGAGGCGTCATGTCTTTGTTCACGACACCCGCCACTGCGCTGCCTTAGCCGTGTGCCACAACATTAACCAGCCTGCACACGTTGTGCCTGTTTGTCAGAAAATAGCTGTCTGGCCAGCCAGGCACCCGCCAGGCAAAGCGGTACGGGGGTTACCAGCTTGCCGATTTGCTGTATCACACTGTGCTCAGGGTGAAGCACGATGCCCAGCACACCATATGCCACAAGCAACAGCGCAAAATACATTGCCGGCCGGTAAGGTGCACCCGGCGTGCGCCGCGTGGCAAACATCGCGCACACGACCGCTGCCAGCGCCCCGATCACTGCACTCCCTAGGTTGATCATGTCTGATTGAGCCGCCATCATAGTAAGTTGCTGGTGTGACAGTGTGTTCACATCGGCCCCTGTTTGCCAGATGCCGGTCAGCACAATGGCGCCGGTGACGGTGAGTGCCACATAGAGCAGAAAGGTAAATCCAAGTGTTTTAAGTGTGGTCATATTTGTTTTCATCATTTGTCCTTTGGCGCGGGCAACGTTACGCCGGTTAGTGATAGTCATTACAAAGATGAGCCGCTGCGGAATTTCTTTTTAAGTTGCCTGTCGCGCCAGAAAAGCGCCAGTGCAGACAAAACCAGTGCAATGGAAACTGTGTTTTTCAGAAGCTGAAATGTGTCTTCAGAGATCTCATTCTGATTAAACGCAGCAAAGATACAGAAAAACGCTATCAGGTGGGTAGCGAATACCAGGCCATAGCTTAGGTACAGCTTTGTGAATGCGCGTGACTGACGTTTTTTATCAGATGACGATACCGTTTTACGGGTCGTGATATCCAACGCGGTATCGGCCACCTCGTTCTCTGACTGGGGCACTGTATCGCTGGCCAGAATTGTCTGGGTGTCAGTTTCGAATACCGCAGCGAGACTTTTTACACTCTCCTGAGACGCCACCGCTTTGGCTTCAATACGCTGTACAGTGCGCAAACTGATCCCGGACATTTCTGCCAGTTGCTGTTGTGACCAGCAACGTTGCTCCCGTAACTGCTTTAATTTTTCTGCATCTATTTTCACAAGCACTGATAGGGTTCCTCATCGGCTCGCCACTAACGCTAACCGTAAACCCGCTTTTCCTGTACGAAATCTCTACGTAATACTTACGTTACCAATACGACAGCAGCCGTGAAAGCATTATTTTACAGTGACTTGGATGAAGCATTCAGGCCATTCAATGACGCTTTCAGCAGTTTGTCAGTGCTATGCGCTAATCCACTAACGATTTCTTATACGACTGAAGCGCCTGCCGAGCCAGCGATACCGCCGCTTCGAATCCTGCCGACGCCGACGTTTTTTCATCTGCAACCACGCCCCAGTCCTGCCAGTTATCGTGCGTTCCCGGATGTGTAAAGTAAGCTCTGGCGAAGCGTAGCTTGGTATGCGTGCTAAGCGGCAGTGTATCTGTCAGCACCGCTACGCCCATGGTTTGCTCACCAACCACCATGGCGTGATCGCGTTTACCCAGGGCCGCAGCAACGAACTCCCAGACGCCGGTAACATGCGATGACGTGACGACATACACCGGCACATAAGCAGGAAACCTCTCCGAGGTCACCCGTTCCAGTGATTGCAGGTGCTCAGTACGTCCTTTAGCGAAGTGTAAGTCGGCCAAAGGCGCTTTGGATTCAAAGAAGTAACTGAGCAGATACTGGCTGACGGCGAGGCTGATTCCGGTGGCGTCACGCAGGTCGAGAATGACAGCAGACGCCTGGGATATTGCCGCAAGCGCAGAGTCAATATCCTGATTGGCAGTTGGATAATCAATATCCCCTTCAAAGGTCACATAGCCAATGTTGTCGTCTATCAGGCCATTTTCCACCGCCCCCTCATCACTCGACGAGTGAATATCATGCGTTGACATAACCCCCTGACGTTCCAGTATCGAAAACCGGCTGTCACCACTTAGCTGAAAAAGGCTGAGCTCAAGTTGCTGGCGCAACCTGCCAAACGTAAACTGACGGTCGAAATCGCCCTGTAAAAGGCGAGACGTCAGCGCTTTTTTCACTGCCGGCACCTTGTCTGCAAACAGGTAATGGCTGTCAAGCGCGGCAATCGTGCCGTTAACAACCTCACGGACTTCCGGCTCAGACAACACCTGCTCGACAGCACCAGGGTTCGCTGTGACCGGTGATGCCATGGTTAATACACAAAAAATTAAAGCAAAGACTCGCAATGTTCCCTCTCCGGCATAGTTCCCTGATGGTTATTAACGCGTTCGCGTGTTACTCGTCGGTAGGGTGTTTCCACTCATCGCCAATCACCGGATCATCTTCATCAACTTCCTCCCACCGATAGCGCTTGATCTGCGGTTTCGGATCGCACTTCCACCACATGAACGCAGCAACTACGCCACCAAGCGCACCAAAGAAATGGGCTTCAAAGGAAATGTCCGGATCGCGGGGAAAGATGGTCATGATCATGCCGCCATACATGAAAAACGCAATCATCATCAGGGCCACTGAACGTTTGTCGCGCCGCAAAATGCTAACCACAAATAAAAAGAAAAATAAGCCATGACTGACGCCGCTGGCGCCCAGATGAACGGCATCCCGTCCGAAGAAAAACACGCCGAGCCCGGACACCATCCAGCTTAAGGCAATCACCTTGGTACGACTGGACGGATAACCATAAAGCAACATTGAGCCGAGTATCACCAGCGGTAAGGTATTGTGAAACAAGTGTTCGTAGGAGCCATGTACCAACGGTGCAGTAACAATGCCATAGCCTCGCTCCCACACCCCTGGCATAATCCCCAACAGGTTTAGTGGCAGGTTGAACAGCACACCCGCGGACTGGATCACCCACAGTAACAGGACCGCAAAAACGCTTACCGCAATGGCATTTTTCAAACTCATAGAGTGTATATGCGCATTCTGGTTTTTCACGCTATGGCTGATTCCGTTCGTTCTGAAGATTGGTATAAGGTGGGCTCGGAAATATAAACTTCAAGTCAGCGTTTCATCATGCGTTGCGTTAAAAAACGACAGGCAACTGCATTCAACGCCGCTCAGCATGCGCAGTACATGAATGGAGGCCCTGCAGCAATGTAAAGCCCGTTACCGTGACTGGCATGGTTAGGCCTGCTACGCCAAGCCCCTCAGTTTGGCGGCAACCACCGGTGCAATAGCTGTTGCTACCAGAATAACAGGCCAGATATTGCCGCCTTTGAAGGTATAGGCCTCAAGTAATTCAGGCCACGACTTGCCTTGCCAGAGGCCGAAAGAAAACTCAAAGACGAGCGTCAGTGCGAGCCAGCCCAATCCAACGGCCCATAGGTGAACGGGGCGGCTAATTTGTAGCCATGGAAGCGATATGTACGCCACACCAACGATCAAAGCCGAAAGCAGCAAGCCGCTCATCACGAGTGCGTTCGGAGTACCGATTCCCGGTATGAGTACAGTCTCGCGCAGTGCTCCATTAACAACCGCCAGAACGAGAATACCCGCCCAAATCACCACTGCCTTTACAGCGATTAGTATAAGCATCAATTGTTCCTTTAGCGTCTAACGCCACACTTAGGAGGGCAAATACGCAGCCTAACAGTCGGAGCGAAGCGAAGAGAGCCTGCGTGTTGGTGATCCAAAGAGTGCCAGTTTGTGACTAAATGGATTGTTATGCACCATATTCCTTATGACCTAGATAAATTAGCAGGCTGGCAATTACTATTGCAAATAAACCAATTGGACGAAACCAATTACCCAGATTCGACGTTTGCTTGGCAAACTGCCTGTGTTTTGCAGGGCCGATGATGACCAGAAAAATACTGGTAAACCCAAGGGTTGCGCCTAATAGCAAGTGCAGTAATGGGAAACTTGAAAACGTAGCCTGCCCAAAAAATATTAGCCCCAGGATAAAGCGACTAGCTACTTCAAAGACATGAAACCAAGACTTTTCACTGAAAGCTGAAACACCTTGAGCAAACTTCAGCGGCCTGAGAAGCATAACGCTACCAAGCGCAAACATACTTATACCAAAAACAGCCAATAACACTTAAACATCCTGTTGCGTATAGCATTTAAACGATGCGGCCCTTAAGAGCGGCATATTGATTTTTAGCCATGCCTGGCGATATCTGCGATGGCATCGCCTTTATTATTTGAACGTCACTGGCTCAGTTCTAACATCATAGTCATACCGGACAAAAGAAGCTAGCTATAAGGCTATACATCAGTATTGAAGCGGTTATCAGGTTAAGTAAGCAGTGACGAGAAGCCCTTCAAAATGCTCGAAGCCGTCCCCTCTTATTCGCTCGGAAACAAGTCCATACAGGCCGATCGAACATACACATAGTTAGCAGTGAACTAACTGCGTAGATAGCATTAGTTAATAGTGCGCGCTTCCTCTTATAACTTATAAGGATCACTATGCAAAAAACCACTCGCCGCTGGGTGTACCGCCTGGAAAGACGCCTGGACAGGCTAAAACATCGCTATAAGCGATGGTATGGTTACTCCCCGGTCGTGGTTCAGCCGTACATGACTTACGGTACGGCGGCCGAATTATGGGTAGCCGGTAGGCTTCTGGAAGCAAAAGGTGTACAAGGTGGCATTGAGGATAGCCGCTGGAAAAACCTGGTGCATATGCTGCGCCGCTACCGGAGCGATGAAATACCGTTCACGGATATCAACCTGTCTCTTGGTCAAGAGGTGCGCACTGTTACCACGGATGCCGATGGTTACTTTCACTATCATTGGAAAAAGCCCGGCTCTGAAAATGTGCAGCGCCCCTGGACCAGGCTAACGCTGCAAGCCGCTGATCCCGACCTGCCGAAAGCTGAAGCGCAAAGTACAGCAGAAGTATCCGTCCCTGCGGATAGCGCGGAATTTGCTGTCGTCAGCGATGTTGACGAC
>CAZDUT010000117.1:0-4740 GCA_964508695.1 uncultured Alteromonas sp. | reverse complement strand
ACGACACTATTATGCGTACCGGTGCAACCAACTTTCTTCGCCACACCAAAACAGTACTCCTCAATAACGCCCATAGCCGTGAGTTGTTTCCGGGTACGTCAGAGTTTTATAGCGCATTGCAAAACGGTGCTTCGGGCAGTGCCGGCAATCCATTCTTTTATGTTTCCAGCAGCCCGTGGAATATTTATGATCTTATTGCAGAGTTCATTGAAATCAATCATTTACCTAAGGGCCCCGTACTGCTTAAAGATTTCGGTTTACGCGAAGATCGCTGGTTCAAAAGTGGCCATGAGAGTTATAAGACTGACCGTATAGAAGCAATCCTGAACACCTACCCTCATTTAAAATTAGTGTTAATCGGCGACTCAGGACAACACGATATTTATGCGTATCTGGAAATGGCTAAAGCGCATTCAGAAAGAATTTTGGCCGTTTATATTCGTGATCTGAAACCCGGTTTACGCTCAACGAAAATTACCAATGCCGCAAAAAAGTTTGCGGACTATGATGTTCCCTTCAAATTTATCGAGGATGCTGCAGATGCGGCTAAACACGCGTTAAAGCTGAACCTGGTGACAAAAAGCGCCGTGCAGGATATTCAACACGATGTTGCTGTAGCGCGTTCAGAGAATGACACAGATTAATTCGCATGCTGTGTAGTAAGCGTTGCGTATTTCCGCTTATCGTTCAGCCCTCCCCCTCACGGGCATAAAACAATATTTCGCGGCGGCGATGGCTGGCGATTAACCTAACGGTGCCAATCCCCCTGATAATCAATGTCCCATTTTGCTTCAGGGTGTGAAACGGTCATGCCTCCGGGAGGTGAGGTTGCCAGTTGCTGATGAATCAGCCGCGCTGCGCCCCGGTCACCGTTAAGGCTACAGAGTGTTTTTTTATACCGCACCGGAAAAATAGCAGGCACGCCCACCGTGCCGTCCCATTGACTGGCCACAATCAGTTGTGGATGAGCCTCTGCAGTGTCTTTCAGATGTTTAAGTGATGCCTCAGTGACCGCGGGCAGATCGCCAACACACACAAAAATATGTGTGGTGTCCGGCCAGTGATGCATGAGTGTTGCTACGCCGTGAGCAACAGATGCACCTATGCCGTGCTGCCACTGGTCATTATATGACAGTACAACCGGTTGCGTGGCTAATACGCCTTCAATGTCATGGTGCCACTTGCCGGTTACCACCAGAGTATCAATGCTTAGCGGCGTAATGGCCCGCAGCACCGACCCGACCAGTGTGCCCCCTTTCGGGTGCTCGCTGATAAGCTTGTTGTGACCAAAGCGTTCGCTGGCACCACCGGCCAGTACCAGCGCGCGCAGCTTCACCGCGAGCGGCTCAGAGCGCTGATAGCATCAGTCAGCCCTTCCAGCGTTAGCGGGAACATCCTGTCCTGCATGATCTCTTTTAAAATACTGACCGAGTGATAGTACGGCCAGTATTGCTCCGCCTGCGGATTTAGCCAAATAGCCCGGGAGAAGTGATTCAGCAACCGCTGCATCCAGGCACTGCCGGGCTCTTCATTCCAGTGTTCGACGCTGCCGCCGGGATAGGTAATTTCATAAGGGCCCATGGTGGCATCCCCCACAAATATAACCTTGTAGTCTGGCCCATAGCGATGAATGATATCCCAGATGGGAATACGCTGGGTGTCACGACGGGCGTTATCCTGCCATACCTCTTCGTACACACAATTGTGAAAATAAAAATACTCAAGGTATTTAAACTCGGCATGAACGGCAGAAAACAACTCCTGCGTGGTTTTCACGTAAGGATCCATTGACCCGCCGACATCAAAAAACATCAGCACTTTTACGGCATTATGCCGCTCTGGTGACATATGGATATCCAGCATCCCGCCTTTGCGGGCCGTCTCACCAATGGTGGTTGGCATATCCAGTTCTTCACTGGCGCCGGTACGGGCAAATTTACGCAGTTTTCTCAGCGCCATCTTGATATTACGCGTACCTAATTCAACATCACTGGATAAATTGCGGAACTCACGTTTGTCCCATACCTTTGCAGCAGAAAAGCGCCGGTTGCCTTTTTGGCCGATGCGTACACCCATGGGATTATCGCCGTATGCACCGAACGGGGACGTGCCGCCGGTACCAATCCATTTGTTGCCGCCCTGGTGGCGCTTTTGTTGCTCCTCCAGACGTTTTCGCAGGGTATCCATTAGTTCATCCAGGCCACCCATGGCTTTGAGCTTGGCTTTCTCCTCATCGCTCAAGGTTTTCTCCAGCTCTTTGCGCAGCCAGTCTTCGGGGATCTCATCACCAAATAAATCAATAGAGGCCACGCCCTCAAAGTAATCGGCAAAGGCACGATCAAACTTATCGTACTGGCTTTCGTCTTTTACCAGTATAGTGCGCGACAGATAATAAAAGGC
This sequence comes from uncultured Alteromonas sp., assembly GCA_964508695.1. Lineage (GTDB taxonomy): Bacteria > Pseudomonadota > Gammaproteobacteria > Enterobacterales > Alteromonadaceae > Alteromonas. The sequence goes on along the minus strand of CAZDUT010000117.1, from coordinate 2,340 downwards.
ATCGACATCGGCATATACCACCTGCTGCTTAAGTGCATTGAGTAAATCCAGCAGTTCACGCAAACTGGTTTTTAGCCGGTACTTACGCAGAGTAAAAAAGAAATCAATCAGCATTAGCGACGGGCCATGAACACCAGTTTTTCAAAAAGATGGATATCCTGCTCATTTTTAAGCAGTGCGCCATACAGCGGTGGGATCGATGTCTTGCCGTCTTTATCGTGCAGCGCTTCTGGCGGAATATCTTCGGCCACCAGCAGTTTTAACCAATCGATCAGTTCTGATGTCGACGGCTTTTTCTTAAGCCCTGGGACGTCACGAATTTCAAAAAACGCGTTTAACGCACTGTCGAGAAGTTGCTTTTTAAGATCCGGAAAGTGTACATCGACGATCTCACGCATTTCATCGGGTGTGGGAAACTGGATGTAATGGAAAAAACACCGGCGTAAAAACGCATCCGGTAATTCTTTTTCGTTGTTAGAGGTGATCACAACTATAGGACGCTGCTTAGCCACAATCTGTTGCTGGGTCTCGTACACGAAGAACTCCATCTTATCGAGCTCAAGGAGCAAATCGTTCGGAAACTCGATGTCGGCCTTATCAATTTCGTCAATCAGCAGTACCGGGCGCTTTTCTGCTTCGAACGCCTGCCACAGTTTGCCTTTGACAATATAATTTCCGATATCATGCACACGATCATCACCTAACTGCGAGTCTCGAAGGCGAGAGACCGCGTCGTATTCATACAGGCCCTGCTGCGCTTTTGTGGTCGATTTAATGTGCCACGGGATCAGATCTGTTCCCAGGCTTTCTGCCAGCTCTTCGGCCAGCATGGTTTTACCGGTGCCAGGCTCGCCTTTTATCAGCAGCGGGCGCTCAAGTGTGATGGCGGCATTCACGGCCAGTTGCAGTTCTTTGGTTGCAATATAATTCGACGTGCCACTAAAAGCCATCAGTTCCCCTTTATGTCATTGTCTGTTAAAAATAACCATATCATATAGCGAAAAAGCACTTTGCATTTTCGTCGTTCACACCAATCATATAAGGGTAAAGCCTTGTACCCCAATTCTGATTGTGAATAGATGTTCATTATACGCAGCAAATGCTGTGGCGGGTTGAAGAACCCGCAGTTTGCACCCAGATTTAAGGTACTCATAATAGTAAGGATGAATAATGCACGTATATGACGACAACTCCCTGTCCATCGGCAACACTCCCCTGGTCAAGCTTAACCGGGTAACCGGTGGAAATGTCTACGCCAAAATGGAATCACGCAACCCCAGCTTCAGTGTAAAGTGCCGTATCGGTGCTAACATGATCTGGGACGCCGAGCAGCGCGGTGTGCTTACCGAAGGCAAAGAGATTGTTGAGCCCACCAGCGGTAATACCGGTATTGCACTTGCTTTCGTTGCTGCATCCCGTGGTTATAAGCTGACACTGACCATGCCCAGCAGCATGAGCCTTGAGCGTCGTAAACTGTTGAAGGCACTGGGTGCCAACCTGGTGCTGACTGAAGCGCCGAAAGGCATGAAGGGCGCCGTAGCAGCGGCCCAGGAGATTGTGGATTCCAATCCGGATAAATATGTGCTGTTACAGCAGTTTGACAACCCGGCGAACCCTGCCATTCACGAAAAAACCACCGGCCCTGAAATCTGGAAAGACACTGACGGTAAAATTGATGCCTTTATTGCCGGCGTAGGTACCGGCGGCACCATTACCGGTGTAAGCCGTTACATCAAGAAAACCCAGGGTAAGGCGATTACGTCTGTGGCGGTTGAACCCACCGATTCCCCGGTAATCAGTCAGGCTAAAAAGGGCGAAGAGCTGACCCCCGGGCCACATAAGATCCAGGGGATTGGCGCTGGTTTCATACCGGGTAACCTCGATCTGGATATGGTGGATGAAGTCGAACAGGTATCCAACGAAGAGTGCATGGAAATGTGCCACCGCCTGATGAAAGAAGAAGGTATTCTGGCCGGCATTTCTTCAGGTGCCGCAGTGGTCGCCGCCAAGCGGTATGCCGAGCGCCCTGAAAACAAAGACAAAACGGTTGTGGTATTGCTGGCCAGCGCCACCGAGCGCTATCTGAGCAGCCCGCTTTTTGCCGGTGAGTTTTCTGACCAGGAAGAAGTACAGTAAAACGGTTGTTTATCGTTTGACCGAAAAAAGCGGGGCCTGGTGCTGGGCTGATACGAAAATGGAGATCTTAAAACGGATCTCCATTTTTATTTTTCTTATAAATAACAACAATTTATATTTATGCACATCCGCCTACAAAGTTATAAAGTATTGATTAATACTTATAAGATTCAACATGTTAATGTGCAATTTAATTAGTTTACC
>CAZDUT010000116.1:1004-9757 GCA_964508695.1 uncultured Alteromonas sp. | reverse complement strand
ATGAGTATGTTTTGGACAATTTGGATTTCAGTGATCACTTTAGGTTTGATCATTGGTTGTTATGCTCTGCTTCGATGGACACTGAAAAATAATGCCGGTGTGCCTGAGGGCGAATCAATGGGCCATGAGTTTGATGGTATTGAGGAAATTAATAACCCTCTGCCTCGCTGGTGGACCATCCTGTTTTATATCACTATCGTGTGGGGCTTTATCTACCTGGCCCTCTACCCTGGACTGGGTGCCTTCGACGGCTTTTTAGGCTGGAAGAGCTCTAACCAGAATATTCAGTCAATGGAAGAGTCTCGTCAGGCCCGGACGGATGCCCGTGAAAACGGTGAGATTGTTCAGTATGATCGCGAAATCGAAGTCGCAGAAGAGCGATTTGATCCGATTTTTGCCGAGTATGCGAAGGTCCCCGTGGAAGAACTGGCAAAGGATCCCGAAGCCAATAAAGTGGGCCAGCGCTTGTTCATGCAAAACTGCTCACAATGTCACGGTTCAGATGCACGCGGCCAAAACGGTGGTTTCCCTAACCTGACTGATGATGACTGGCTGTATGGCGGAAGCCCGGCCAAAATCAAAGAAACGTTGATCAACGGTCGTCAGGGCAATATGCCTGCTCAGTTGAACGCGCTGGGCGAAGAAGGCATTCAGGAAGTTGCTGCCTATGTGCTTAGCCTCAGTGGTCGGGATGTGGATCAGGAACTCAAGAATAAAGGCAAACAGCACTTCGCGGTTTGCGCGGCCTGTCACGGCCAGGACGGCAAAGGTAATCAGGATATCGGTGCCCCCAACCTGACAGACAATACCTGGCTTTACGGTGGCAGCAAGCGTGCTGTCGTCGAAACACTGACTTATGGCCGAAACGGTGTAATGCCGTCCTTTAAAGACACACTGGGCGAAGACAAAATTCATGTTGTCGCCTCTTACGTATACAGTCTTTCTAATGAGTAAAAAATTGCCGTAATAAGCAGATAAAGCCCCGTTATCGCGGGGCTTTTTTTATGCGAAAATGGCCTTATTCTGATGGCGAAGGCTTTCTTTTAAATAAGTTGCAAGAGATGTTGTGATGCAAAAACCCTGGTACAAAGAGTTCTGGCCCTGGTTTCTAATTGCGGTTCCGGTCGCAACGTTCATTATGAGCGGTGTGCTTATTCATCTGGCGACCAGCACTGAAGATGCGCTGGTTGTCGACGATTACTACAAAGAAGGTAAAGCCATCAATATTAGCCTGGATAAAATTGCCAGCGCCAAAAAACGTAATATTACCTCGGATCTGCGCATTGATAACGGCACCATCACCCTTACGTTTCACTCCGGAATCCCCAGGGAAGGCCAGGCACTAAGACTTACCTTCTATCACACCACGCTGGAAGAAAAAGATACCAGTGTTTTGCTTAGCCGTGATGCCGGGGGCGTATATCGCGGGTTTGTTGAAGGCGCGCTGGACGGGAAGTGGCGTGTCAGCCTGATGCCTGTAGATGAAAGCTGGAAAATTCAGCAGACCTTGCAGTTACCGCAATCCGGTGCAATCAAGTTTAACCCCTGATGTCAGCATCTGAGACCTGCTATCACTGCGGCTTGCCTAATAAAACCGGGCAAGACTACCTGTCAGTAATACTGGGCGAGACCAGAGCGATGTGCTGCCCGGGCTGCAAAGCGGTGGCTGATGCCATTGTTGCCAACGGCCTGGAAGATTACTATAAATTCCGGACCGAACCAGCCATTCAGGGAGATTCTCACCTAACTGCAACACTTAATAAGTTACGCCTGTATGACGATCCGGCATTGCAGGAAGAATTTGTTTTTGACGAGGGTCAGCACAAACAAATTCAGCTGACGGTGGAAGGGATCACATGCGCGGCCTGCGGCTGGCTAATTGAAAAGCAGCTCAGCCGCGTGGAAGGTATCAGGCAAATTGCGGTCAATGTTCAGGAGCGCCGGGCGCTGGTTACCTGGCAACCGGGTGTACTTGCCCTGTCAGATATCCTCGCAACCATTAAGAAAATTGGCTACGACGCCGTGCCTTTCCAGCCTGATCAACACGAGGCGTCTTACCGGCGGGAAGATAAAAAGTTCCTGAAGAAGCTCGGGCTCGCGGGACTGATGACCATGCAGGTAATGATGTTGATGACCGGCCTGTATTTTGACTGGTTTGGGAATATTGAAGCTGAAACACGCCAGTATTTTTACTGGGTTGCCCTGGTGTTAACCACCCCGGTTGTGCTGTATTCCGGCAGCACCTTTTATATCGGCGCCATTAAAGCGCTGTCAGCCAGAACCGTGAATATGGATGTGCCGGTGACACTGGCCATACTCGGCACCTACCTCGCGGGATTGAAATCGACATTGCTGGCGCAGGGTGAGGTCTATTTTGAATCAATTTGCATGTTTATCTTTCTGCTACTCCTCAGCCGGTTCCTGGAGCATCGCAGCCGCCACCGGGCCGCGCAGATTTCAGCTAACATGACACACTATATCCCGGTTTCTGCGAACCGGCTTGAGGCCGATGACAGCCTGACAGAGTGTCTGGCTAAACAGCTTACCCCGGGTGACACTGTGTTGGTCAAACCCGGCGAAACCATCCCTATCGATGGCGTCATCATTGACGGGCGTTCTACCGTGGATGAATCCATGCTAACCGGTGAATTTGTCCCGGCCGGCAAATCTGCTGAAGATGTGGTTTACGGCGGTACAGTCAACCAGTCCGGAACACTGACAGTGCGTGTCACGAAAACCCTTAAGCATGCACTGGTTAACCAAATTGTGCGGCTGCAGGCCCAGGCTATGGCCAGCAAACCCAAAGTGGCGCAACTGGCAGATACCTTTTCCCGCTATTTTGTTATGGCAGTCCTGTTCATTTCTGCGGCGACTTACGGGTTCTGGTACTGGCAGGGTAACCCCGATGCATTCTGGATCACCATCTCTGTACTGGTTGCCACCTGCCCCTGCGCATTGGGCCTGGCAACACCCTCTGCCCTCACCTGCGCCATGGCCAGGCTGAACCGCCAGGGAATGTTGCTCAAGCGCGCTGATGTACTTGAACAACTCACGGGTATTACCACCATTGCGTTAGATAAAACCGGCACCCTTACCCAGGGCCATTTTGGTATCGCCCGTCAATGGTATGCATCCGAGGTCGACCCGGTGTACCTGATGCGCGTTGCAGCGTCCCTTGAGGCGCGCTCAGAACACCCTATTGCCCGCGCGTTTCAAACAGAAGAGTTACTGGCGGTTGCAAACTTCGAGGTATCAGCCGGTGGCGGCATCCGGGGGGATGTGGACCGTGATCATTTTGTCATGGGCTCAGTGTCATATTGTAATGCCGATACCGGCGACCTGGCATTTACGCCCAATGTGGTTCTGGTCAGAAATAACAGGTTGGTTGCCGCATTTCTGGTAACCGATAACCTGAAAGCAGATACCGCTGAGTCTCTGCACGCCTTAAAACCAGCCAAACTGGTGATACTCAGCGGTGATACACAACAAAATGTTGATGCCATTGCCAATGCACAACCCATTGAGTTTGCCAAAGGCCAACTGACCCCCGAACGAAAATACCAGGAAGTTAAAAAACTGCAGGCACAGGGTGAGCGTGTCATGATGCTGGGCGATGGCATTAACGATGCCCCGGTGCTGGCCAGTGCCGACGTATCGGTGGCTGTGGGTAATGCGACAGATGTTGCCAGAACAGCTGCAGATGTGATCCTGCTCGGAGACAGTCTGCTGTCAGTGCCCGCGCTCTTGGACACCGCCCATAAAACAAAACGAAAAATACGTCAGAATATGCTCTGGGCGCTGGCATACAATGCCCTCATACTGCCATTTGCGGTCTCTGGTATACTCAGTCCCTGGATGGCCGTTGTAGGCATGTCGGTCAGCAGTCTTATCGTTGTCACCAACTCCACACGGTTGCTTAAGTAAAGGGGCTGTCATGAGCATTATCTACGTTCTTATTCCCATCGCGATTATTCTGGTGGCGGTGGCAATTCTGATCTTTTTCTGGGCGGTGAAGTCTAATCAGTTCGACGATCTTGACCGTCAGGGCTACAACATTTTGTTCGACGATGATCTTCCGCCGGAAGAAAAAGAGCTGGCTGAACAACGCCGCAAGGATCAGGAACGTAAAGATGCCGGAAGTTAATGGTTTTACCGCTTTTCTGATTGGGTTAGCCGGCGGCGTACACTGTATTGGCATGTGCGGCGGCATTGTGACTGCACTTCGCGCGGCGACACCTGCCAGTGGTTACGCGTTACCATTTACGTTGTCATACAATACAGGACGGATACTCAGCTATACTGTGGCCGGCGTGTTGGCCGGTGGTATCGGGCAAATGACGACAATGGTACTGCCCCTCGCCGGCACGGTGCTCAGCCTGGTGAGTGCGCTATTGCTGGTATGCCTGGCGCTTTACCTTGGGCAATGGTGGCAGGGCCTTCGCTATCTGGAGCAGGCAGGCGGGAGGCTTTGGAAAGTCATTCAGCCATTTTCAGCTCGCTTTATTCCCTTTCGAACCCCCTGGCACGCCTTTCCCTATGGCGTTATCTGGGGGTGGCTGCCCTGCGGGTTGGTGTACTCGACGCTGACATGGTCGCTGACTTCGGGCAGCGCGTTAACGGGCGGTTTTCTGATGCTTTGCTTTGGACTTGGTACACTACCGACACTGCTGGCTGCAAGCAGCGGTGCACAGTACCTGGTGACAGCGTTCAGAAACCCAAAATTCAGGCAGGTTATCGCCCTTGCATTGTTAATATATGCATTTTTCTTGATTTATCGAATTGTCAGTAGTATCAGTGTTAATGGTTTATAACTCTTTTTGGAAACTGTAACCCTATGAGCAAAGGAAGCGACTTTTCCATACACTGTCAGAATTGCAGTTTCAGTCATCTGTGCCTGCCGGTTGCACTGAACAAGTCAGAAATTGAATCACTTGATGACATCATTGAGCGAAAAAAGCCACTGCATAAAGGTGACACACTGGTTGCCACAGGTACACCATTCAGGTCGCTGTTTGCTGTCCGCACAGGGTCTTTTAAATCATTTGTGACCAGTGCAGAAGGTGAGGAACAAATAACCGGGTTTCATTTTCCCGGTGATATTATCGGTTTTGATGCGCTTAGGGAAAATACCCATCAAAGTTACACCCAGGCACTGGAAACGGCCATGGTCTGCGAATTGCCCTACGACACGCTTGATCAGGTATCTGTGCAATTTCCCAAACTGCGCCATCAAATCATGAGCTTTATGAGCGCAGAGATTAAGCAGGATCACGACATGATGATGTTGCTAAACAAACGCTCAGCAGAAGAAAGACTGTTGTTTTTCCTCCATCACCTTTCGCGCCGCTTTGAAGAGCGTGGCTTTTCTGGCCGCCAGTTTCACCTCACCATGACCCGTAACGAGATTGGGAATTATCTTGGGCTTACAATCGAAACCATCAGTCGTCTGCTGACCCGCTTTCATAAACAGGGGATCATAAAAGTGGAAGGGAAACTGATATCCATTGAAGATCTTGCGACCATAGAAAGTAAACTTCATAACGTTGCCTATCAGCGCGTCTGACTACACGGATAACGTAAAAACTGATCGAGAACAAAGAGAAAAACGGAAATCGCGTATAGACTTACAACATGTACTCTGTCGCAAGGACCCAATCATGATCAGTTGTGAACGCATACTGGCGGTTGTCGAACCAGACCGTGACACTCAACCGGCGCTGTCCCGCGCAAAGGAAATCGCCAGCAAAACCGGCGCATCAATTACTGCCATACTTGTGGTTTATGATTTCTCGTATGATATGACAACCATGCTGAGTCAGCAGGAACGCGATGCGATGCGTGATGCGGTGACCAAAGATCGCGCCGAATGGCTGCAGGAAGCCTTGTCAAAACTGCAGTTCAGTGATGTCGATATTGTGGTGGAGTGGAATAGCCGGGCCTATGAAGCAATTATTCATCATGTTATTGATGACAAAACTGATCTGTTGATCAAGGCAACTAAGTCGCACAACGATTTAGCATCGGTAATTTTCACCCCGACTGACTGGCACTTGTTGCGGAAATGCCCGTCACCGGTTTTGCTGGTTAAAGAGCACGACTGGCCTGTTGATGGCAATATTATTGCGGCAGTCAATGTCGGCTCTGAAGACGAAGAGCACAGCTTACTGAATGACAAAATTACCCAATTGGCAAAAGATTACGCCACACTTTTAAGTGGTCATGTCAATCTGGTTAACTCTTACCCGTCTACCCCGCTGAATATTGCCATTGAAGTCCCTGAGTTTGATCCCGAAACTTACAACAACGCAGTGAAGGACCATCACCGGGAAGAAATGGCCACTCATGCTCAGCGCTTTAATATTGAGCCTGATCGTTGTTACGTCAAAGAAGGGTTACCCGAAAAAGTCGTGCCAGCGGTTGCCAAAGAAATCGATGCTGAGCTTGTCATCATTGGTACGGTCGGCCGCGTCGGCATTTCGGCCGCGTTGATCGGCAATACCGCCGAACATGTTATTGACGAGCTTAACTGCGATGTACTGGCGGTGAAGCCCGACGGATTCGCCAGTCCGCTGCAAAGCTGAACCACCCGTAAATTTTGGTAAAGCTTAATAGCAGCAACGACGCAGCTTAGTTATAATACCGCCCATTTTTGCAGTAACAGGCTTTATTATTATGACCGCAGACGTACAGGCCGATCCGGCGATGGCCCCGACACGCTCGCAATCCCGTGAAAAATACAGTTTCAATAAACTGCAAAAGCGACTTCGCAGAAACGTGGGTAAAGCCATCGGTGATTTCGGCATGATTGAAGATGGCGACAAGGTCATGGTGTGCCTGTCCGGAGGGAAAGACAGTTACACCATGCTGGATATTTTACTGTTTTTAAAGAAAATCGCGCCGATTCACTTTGATATTATTGCGGTCAACCTCGATCAGAAACAGCCGGGCTTTCCGGAGCATGTTTTACCTGAATATCTGGACGGACAGGGGGTTGAGTATCGCATTGTCGAGGAGGACACCTACTCCATCGTCAAAGATAAAATCCCTGAAGGCAAAACCACCTGTTCGCTCTGCTCACGGCTTCGGCGTGGCATTTTATACCGCACGGCCTCTGAACTGGGCGCCACTAAAATTGCGTTGGGCCACCACCGTGACGACATGCTGGAAACATTTTTCCTCAATATGTTTCACGGTGGTAAGCTTAAGTCTATGCCGCCCAAGCTGGTGAGTGACGATGGTAAACATATCGTCATACGCCCACTTGCCTATTGCAGCGAAAGTGACATACAACGTTATTCTGATCGTGTTGGCTTTCCGATTATTCCCTGTAATTTGTGTGGGTCACAGGAAAACCTTCAGCGTCAGAACGTTAAAAAAATGCTTCAGGACTGGAATCAGCGTTTTCCTGGCCGGATTGAGTCAATGTTCCGGGCATTACAGAATGTCGCGCCATCACACCTCATCGACAGCAACCTGTATGACTTCAAGTCGATAGAAACCACAGGCAGTACCGTTGAGGACGGCGACATCGGTTTCGATCAGCCTGACTTTGCTGATCCGCAACCGACCTTCGGCGTAAATGAAAATATACAGATTGTGAATGTGACGGAACCGGGATCATGAAAGTAGGTATCGCACTTGGTGCAGGCGCCGCGCGCGGCTGGACACACATTGGTATCATCCAGGCCCTGGAAAAACTGGGCGTTCAGATAGACGTGGTTGCTGGCAGTTCAATCGGCGCATATGTTGGCGCCGCCTATGCCAGTGGCAAGCTGGACGAGCTTAAAGAATGGGCCTCATCACTGAGCGAATGGCAGGTGTTGTCGCTAATGGGCGTAGGGATCCGCCGCGGCGGCATCGCCAGTGGGCAGAAAGTCTTCGACAAGCTGGCAAGTGACTTCGCCGCCCCGACGTTTGCAGAGATGGAAAAGGCCTTTGCCGTTGTAGCAACTGACCTGTACTCGGGCCGCGAAGTTATTTTTAACGAAGGCGATGTCGGCGACTCCATTCAGGCGTCCTGTGCTATCCCTGCCCTGTTTAGCCCGGTCGCTTACGAAGATCGGTGGCTGGTAGACGGCGCCGTGGTCAACCCGGTACCGGTCAATTTGTGTCGACAACTCGGTGCAGACTTTGTGATCGCAGTTAACCTCAACGCGGACTTCAGGCCTCAGCGTCTTGAAAAGCTGCGCATGGAACATGAGGCGATTCAGAAAAAAACCGACGATTTCTTTACCAAAAGTCAGAACGTCGTACGTCAGTGGTTTTCACCTGAAACCCGTCCAAACAAAGTCAATCCGCCGGGCATTCTGAGTGTCATGAGCAGCTCACTGGAGATCCTCCAGGCGCGGGTAACACGCTCTCGTCTTGCCGGCGATCCGCCCGATGTGCTGATTGAGCCGCAGTTAACGGATATCGGTTTGATGGAGTTTCACCGGGCGGCTGAACTCAGTGTACGAGGGGAAGAAACGGTAAACCGACTGGCCGAGCAGATCCGTTATCAGCTGGTAATCAACCCGCCAGACTCAGAACCTGACGAGCTGCCAGGGGCATCAGTTACCTGATGCCCGGGCGGTGACCCGCAGAGGTACTTCCGGTAACGCTAAGCCTTCCGCTTTTTCCAGCCAGTCTTTTTCAAGGATCAGCGTTCCTTTGTTGATCCGCGGGGCATGAGGCAGTGAAGCGTCGAGATTACTGTCGTGAAACTGAAATACCAGCCCTTGCACCGAGGGCATCATAAACGACAGAAAGCTACC
>CAZDUT010000116.1:0-994 GCA_964508695.1 uncultured Alteromonas sp. | reverse complement strand
ATGCGCTGTACTGCTCCATTAAAAACTGTAGTTCCTCCGCTGAATAGTCCTTTTTCAGGTATTCGGGACGCGTCTCCAGTTGCACAGACATGTCACACTGATTGGCAGGCTCGGCCAAATCAATAGCGACTTTGGCATCCGCCAGTTTCAGCGCGCGCTCAGTCGGCATAGTAAACCGGTACTCTTCACTCACTGCCAGTGGCATCGTCTTCTTATCGGTGATAATGCGCGCGTCACGTATCTCGCAAAGCCGCCCCTCACCCACTTTGATAAAACCAAATGCAAACTGCAGTGCGCGGGTATCCTCATCGTTGAGCTTTTTGATATGACTGTAAAAGCGGCTGTAATCAACCTCGATGACCTCGGCTGCCAGCGGTTGCACAACAAGCAGTGTTGAAAAGATAGCGGCGATTAACTTCATTCTGCTAGGTACTCCTGGTTGTAGCGGATCATATTTTGCAGTTCTTCAACATACGCGGCCCCGCGCTCTGAATAGTTCATCAGGCCCTCTGCCAGCGCTATGCCCGTGATTGGAATTTGATTGGCCCGTAAACGGCTGCGGATTTGGCGCAAATCCCGGTAAGCGTCATGACGATTAAGATTACGCATGTAGGTATACGTGGCGCGTGAAAGGTTATCAAATTTTGCCACTTCATGTTCGGCATCGGCACTGCGTCTGGACGGTACAAAACCACAGCCTTTTTTAAAACACCAGAGGCCAAAAAAATTATAACCTTGCTGCGCAAAACGACTGGTGCCCCAGGCCGACTCATTCGCTGCCTGCGCCAGTACCAGATCGACAGGAAGAACATCGACTTTCTGTAGCAACGCCAGAATACGGGCTTTTATCGTTTGTTCTTCATCGACCCGATATTCTTCTACCAACCAGGCCAGCTTTTCCTGCTCGTCATTGTCCAGCTTTTCTTCCGCCAGCACTTTTCTTAAGATCGTCTGCAGGTAATGCCGAAGCGAAAGTAAATAGGCATTTTGCTTC